>JBEAOQ010000233.1:0-6946 GCA_041164845.1 Pseudomonadota bacterium
CGATGGTCTGGATGTCGGCATCAACTATCGCCGCCAAACCGGCTTTGGTTCGATTGATGCGTCAACCAATCTGAACTATGAACTCAACCGTCTGCAAAGCCAATCAGCAACTGCGGCTTTGGCCGATCTGCTGCTGCGCGACGCCAGCCGTTACAAGTTCCGTTCAACATTGGGCGCCACCATCGGCAACTTCCGTTCGCAAATCACGTGGAACCACAGCCATGGCTATGACATCAGCCCGGTTTTGGCCACGACGATTTCGACCGGTCAAACCCATGTTGCCTCCTACAATGTCATAGATTTGTTCTTCAAATATGACGTTAAATCGGCGGATTTGGCCTTCACCTTGGGCATCAACAATGTGTTTGATAAAGCACCTCCGGTCTACAAAGCACAGCAAATCGGCACCCCCAACGGCTATGCCAATGGCAACACCGTTGGCCGTCTGGTGCAACTGGGCGTTTCGAAAAAGTTCTAATCTAACCGATTAGAGCACGATGGCACACCATAGCACCATCTTAGCTCCTCCCCCTTGAGGGGGAGGTTGGGTGGGGGTGACCCACCCTCCCCAGCTGGGAGCCTCCAACCCCTCTCAGCTGGGGAGGGGAGTTAAAAAGCTAGCAAAGTCATCAAACCGAAAAAACCGGAGCGCCCGCAAGGACACTCCGGTTTTTTCATGCCCTATCACACCAGCGGCAAAATAACCTCAGCCACCAGTCCCCCGCCGTCACGCGGTATCAGGCTTATCTCTCCGCCATGCCGATGGGCAATGGTCTGGGCAATCGCCAAACCCAACCCCACACCGCCGGTTTCACGGTTGCGCGAAGGCTCGCCCCGCGCAAACGGCGTGAACATATCCGCCATCCTTTCGGGCGCAATCCCCGGGCCACGGTCCATCACCCGCACCACAGCATGACCATCCACCCCGCAGCAAACCACCTCCGCCGCCCCGGCATAGGCCAGCGCATTGCCGATCAAATTTTGAAACAACCGCCGCAATGATGTGGCATCGCCCATCACATGCACCGCCGCACCGCCCGTCCAAACGACATGATGGCCAACCGCGCTCTCTTCCTCAACCATCGCCCGCAACAGCGCGGTCAGATCAATCCGCTCATGCTGCAAATTCGCCGTTGCCGCCCGCGAATGGTCAATCGCCGCGCCAATCATCGCGGTCATCTGCGCGACATCGCGCTGGACAGGCTCGCGCAGTGCATCGGGCGCGGTTTCAACGCGAAAGGCTATGCGTGACAATGGCGTGCGCAAATCATGCGCAATCGCGCCAATCATCGCCTCACGCTCGCGCAATTGGCGTTGAATCCGCCGCTGCATATCGTTCAACGCCCGCGCCGCCACCCGCATTTCCTGCGGCCCGGCTTCGGTCAAAGCGGGCGCGGCAACATCACGGCCAATATGATCGGCAGCATCGGCAAAATCACGGATAGGCCGCGACAATCGCCGGGCAAAGCCCCAAGCCACCGGTATCAGCGACAGCAAACACATCACCACCACCAGCACCACCCGCCATTGCCAATCACTGGTTCCGCGTGGTGGCGGCATGATCCAGACACACCACCGCGCCCCATCGCGCCGGGCAAACACCGCACCGCCCAAATAAATTGTTTGGTCCAGCGGCGTCACATGGCCATTGACCATCACCGGCACCTCGCGGTTCAACCGAATCGGCGGCAAGCGATGCCAATAGAGCCGGACATCGGCAACAGGCAGTCGCAAAGCCGCCGCCAGCTGCGCGGTTGATCTGGGATATTCTTGTAATCCTGCGCTGTTGGTCGGCGGCGCATTTTGCCAAGCGGCCCGTAATCCAGTCAAAGCCGCATCATTGCTGGGCGCGGCGACACAGCTGTCTTGATTCAAAAACCCCACGGTATCGGCCAGCGTTAGCGCCCCCCATTGATCGCGCGGCAAGACCAATACCACCAATACCACCGCCACTTGTGCCATTATCAGCGCGGCAATCAGCGCGAAAAACGTCTGGCGAAACAGCGATTTTCCCCGCAAAATTGCCATTATTCCACCGGAATCGTGAAAATATAGCCCTCGCTGCGCATCGTTCGGATCGGCGCATCGCGGCCCAATTTCTTGCGCAACCGGCTGATGGTCACATCAATCGCCCGATCAATCACCAAAGCCTCGGCTCCCTTAGACAAATCAATCAGCTGATCGCGGGTTAGCGGCTTTTGCGGATGGTCTAAAAATGCAGTCAAGACGCGAAATTCGGTATCGGTCAACCGCATCGTCTCGCCAAACCGGCTTAATTGCCGCTGCACCAAATCCAACGACCAACTGCCAAATTGGCGCATTGGCCCTGCGCTTGCCCCATCCCCGCGCCGCAACAAAGCCCGCACCCGCGCCAGCAATTCACGCGGATTGCATGGTTTGGCCAGATAATCATCGGCGCCCAATTCCAGCCCGATAATCCGATCGACATCTGCGCCAATCGCCGACAGCATAATCACCGCAGGGCGTTCCGGCCCGCGCATTCGTTTCAAAACCGAAAGGCCATCTTCGCCGGGCATCATCAAATCTAGCACGATGCAATCAAACGCCCCAACCGCCAATTGCCGGTCCATTTCCACCGCATCGCCCGCACCGACAACGTCCAATCCGGCCCCCGCCAGATAGTCGCAGATCAGCTTGCGCAGCTCGGCGTCATCATCCACCACCAATATCCGTGCCGCGCTCCTCATGTCCCCACCCTACTCATGGCGAAGCGCCTCGATCGGGTTCAGCGAAGCCGCCCTTTTGGCCGGAAAATAGCCAAAAACCACCCCGATCAGCGCCGAGAAAAAGAACGCCAGCAGCGAAATTTGATAATCAAAAACAAAGGGTAAATCCAGCGCCATGCTCAACAAAGCCACCACCGACAGCGCGAAAATCAGCCCGATAATCCCACCAATACACGACAAGGTAATCGCCTCGACCAGAAATTGCATCAACACCTCACGCGCCACCGCGCCAATCGCCAGCCGGATGCCAATCTCGCGGGTGCGCTCGGTCACCGACACCAGCATGATATTCATAATGCCAATCCCGCCGACAATCAGGCTCACCGCCGCCACAGCCGCCAGTAATCCGGTCAACATCCGGGTCGTGCTGGCCAAAGTGTCGGATAATTGTTTGGAATCAAAGATCATAAAATTATCTTCGACATTCGGCCCCAAATGCCGATGTTCGCGCAACAATTGGCTGATCGAACCGCTGATCGCTTTGGAATCATATCGCTCATCCACCGCCACCTGTATCGCTTGCACCTGCTGATTGCCGGTTAACCGCCGCATTACTGTCTTTATCGGCAGCACCACTTGGTCATCTGGATTAGGGCCAAAACCCGACTGGCCGCGTTTGGTCAAAACCCCAATCACCTCGCAGCTAATATCTTTCAACCGCAAATTGCGCCCCACCGGGTCTTGCTTATCAAACAGATTTTCGCGGATCGTATCGCCGATGACGCAGACCGACTTCCCCCCCGCCACCTCGGCATCGGTAAAGCTCCGGCCATTGGAAAATTCCATCTGCGAAGCGGCAAAATAATCATCGGTGGTGCCGGTGATGGTGGTGGACCAATTTTTCGCTTCGAAAATAGCGGTGGCGCTGGTGCTGGCTTGCGGAGCCACCGCCCTGATCCCACCGACCTGTTTTTGAATAGCCTCGACATCGTCCAATTCAAAATTGGGTGGCGGCGCACCGCCTCCCGCTTTGAAACCAAATCCGGTGCGGATGGTCAGCATATTGGTGCCCAATTTCGACACCGAGGCCTGCACCGACTGGGTGGTTGCAGCGCCCAATGACACCATAATCACCACCGAAGCCACGCCGATAATAATCCCCAGCGTCGTCAGAAATGCACGCATCTTGTGCCGCCGAATTTCCTTCAGCGCCAAAATCAGGCTGGTCATCCACATCAGACTTGCTCCTTATTGTGCTCATAACCCGCCACCAAACCATCCTTAAACCGGACAATCGTATGGGCAAATGCGGCCATATCCGGCTCATGCGTCACCATGACAATGGTCACCCCATCATCGCGATTCAGCTCCTGCAACAGATGCATAATCTCGACACTGCGTTCGCTGTCCAAATTGCCGGTTGGTTCATCCGCCAGCAACACTTCGGGCTGGGTGACAATCGCCCGCGCAATCGCCACGCGTTGTTGTTGCCCACCCGACAGCTTGGCTTGGGTATGATGCGCCCATGGGCCAAGCCCCACCCGATCCAACGCCGCCATCGCCGCTTTGCGCCGCGCCGCCGCATTTTCCCCGCGATAGACCAGCGGCAATTCGACATTTTCCAGCGCCGATGTCCGCGCCAGCAAATTAAATCCCTGAAACACAAAACCAATATACCGCCGCCGCAGCAACGCCCTTTGGTCAGCGGTGAATTGATCGACCCGTTGCCCCAAAAAATGATAACTGCCCGCGCTAGGTGTGTCCAAACAGCCCAATATGTTCATCGTCGTTGATTTTCCCGAACCCGATGATCCCATCACCGCCAGAAAATCGCCCCGCGCCACATCCATATCCACGCCTTTGAGTGCGTGAAACGCATTCTCCCCACGCCCAAAGATTTTGGTTATCCCGCGCAGTTCGATCAATCCGCTCATTTTGCCGGAGCCATCTCGCCGGTGGCCAGCTTCATGCCGATCTTAATATCCGCGCCCGAAACTATGGTTTGCACCCCATTGCTGCTGCCCACTTGCACCCGCAGTTCGGATAATGCCCCGTCCGATCCCACGACATACAGCGATTTTGTCGATCCCACCGTAAAACCAACCTCCTGCTTCACGCTGCTTGGCGGCGGCCCCATACCCACCCTTACGGTCATTTCCCCCGTCTTTTTCGGGACAAAGCGCAAGGCGGCATTGGGCACCATCACCACATTGGCCTGTTTGCTGGTTTCAATATTGGCGGTCGCGGTCATGCCGGGGCGCAGGGCAAAATCGGGATTACTCACCGCCAAAACCGCCCCATAAGACACCACCGCCGATGATGACGCCGAAGCCGTTGACGAGGCGCTGCTGACAGAGTTGTTCGACCCGACATTGACCCGGATAATTTTCGCGGCAAAGCTTTTGCCCGGATAGGCATCGACACTAAATTTGGCGCTTTGCCCCTCTCGCACCAGCCCGACATCGGCCTCATCGACTTTGACCTCCAGCTTCATCGAGGTCAGATCTTCGGCAATCACAAACAAAGTCGGCGTATTAAACGATGCTGCCACCGTCTGCCCGGGTTCAATCTGCCGCACCAAAATCACCCCGTTGACCGGCGAAATGATCGACGCCTTGCCCAAATTGGTGCGGTCTGTCGCCACTTGCGCCTGTGCCGCCTGCACCGAAGCCCGCGCCGACGCCAGATTGGCAACATCACGCGCCGCTTGCGCCCGCGCCACATCCAAATCTGCGACTGACGGCACTTTCCCACCCGACAATCGCGCCACTTCTTCTAACCGCGCCAGCTGCGCCCGCGATTGCCCCAATGATGCCTGCGCCAGCATCACACTGGCATAGGCTTGCTGCAAAGATGCTTGCGAACGGCGGATTTGGTCCATCAGCTTGGTGGTATCAATCTGCGCCAGTCGCTGCCCGCGTGTCACCCGCGCATTCACATCGACATAGACATGCTCCATCAAGCCCGACAATTCCGAACCGACCGACACCTGATTGGTCGGGGCCAGATTGCCGGTGGCATTGACAAACACCACCATATCGCCGCGTGTCACCTCGCCCGTGACATATTTCTGGGCATTGCCACCGCCGCGCATACACATGCCCAGCAACACGATGCACAGCACAGCCACGCCGCCGCCGACCAGCCATTTCTTGCGCTTGCTCCAACCCTGTTTGCTGGTCTGGCCCAGAAAGCTATCAATCTCATCGCTCATTTGGAATTGTCCTTCATCGCGGCAGTCCAGCCGCCACCCAAAGCCTTAAACATTTGCACCGCCGCATTGGACTGCGCGGTTTTTGCCGATTGGTGGCTATCTTGCGCCGATAGCAAGCTGCGCTGGCTGTCCAGCAGGGTCAAAAAAGCAATGTCGCCGCTGCGATAGCGAAATTCCGCCAGCCGCAAACTTTCCTGCGCCGCTGCTTCGGCCCGCCCCAGCGCCGCTTCACGCATCCGTGCCGTCCGCACCGCCACCATGGCATTTTCCACATCCTGCAATGCGATCAAAATTGCCTTACGATAATTGGCCAGCGCCACATCGGTAGCGCCCTTTTGCTGTTCCAACCGCGCTCGAATTTTCCCCGCATCAAAGATCGGCGCGGCCAGATTGCCCGCAACATTGCCCAACACCGTGCTAAACAAATTCGACGTCAGTGCCGCGCTGCTGCTGATGCTGCCCGACAACCGCAGCGCCGGATAAAGATCGGCCCGCACCACGCCAATCCGTATCGCCGCCGCTTCCAAATTTTTCTGTGCCGCCATCACATCAGGGCGACGGGTCAGCAATTCGGCTGGAAGACCATCACCGACCATCGCTGGCGCAGCGGGCACCGGTTGCACCACCTCCAACATTTGCCCACTCACCCCGGGAGCCGCCCCGCTTAACACATCAATCTGATTGATTGCCGTGCCGATGCTCTGACGCAACAGCGGCAGGCTGGCCTCGGTCTGGGCCAGCGCCGTCTTGGCCTGTTCGACGTCCAGCGCACTGACCAGTCCGGCCTGATTGCGCCATGCGGCAATCTGGCTATTTTCGCGCTGGATGGCCAAATTGCCGGTGGTTATCGCCAGCCGTGCTTGGGCATCGCGCAGTGATAAATATTGGAAGGCGACATCGGCGGCGATCACCCGCTGCACATCAAACAGGCTGGCCTGACTGCTCGCGACATCGGCCTTGGCCGCTGCACTGGCCCCACGCAATTTGCCAAACAGGTCAATTTCCCAAGCCGCATCCATGCTGACGGCAAAATTGTTCGCGGCAA
>JBEAOQ010000234.1:0-6076 GCA_041164845.1 Pseudomonadota bacterium
TGAGCTGGGTTCAGAACGTCGCGAGACAGTTTGGTCCCTATCTGCCGTGGGCGTCGAAATTTGAGAGGAGTTGACCCTAGTACGAGAGGACCGGGTTGAACATACCTCTGGTGTACCTGTCGTTTCGCCAGAAGCGCAGCAGGGTAGCTATGTATGGACGGGATAACCGCTGAAAGCATCTAAGCGGGAAGCCTCCCTCGAGATAAGATTTCATCGAGTCGTGGTAGACTACCACGTTGATAGGCCGGATGTGGAAGTGCGGTAACGCATGGAGCTAACCGGTCCTAATAACTCTGTTCATGCTTGAAGAATCCCACCATCAATATCAGTGCTGCAAGGCTTTGTGTTGATGTTCGGACGATATCAGCTGGATCCCACATGAAATAAACAAATTGCACGGTATCGATTATTAAACCCCACACTGCACCAGCTTTATTGCTTGGTGACCATAGCGTCAGTGACCCACCCGATCCCATCTCGAACTCGGCCGTGAAACCTGACCGCGCCGATGGTACTACCGCTTAAGCGTTGGAAGAGTAGGTCGTCGCCAGGCATTATAGCTGGTGCAGTGCGGAGTTTTAAAAACCCATTCACATGTTAAAGGGCTACCTTAGTTGGTGGCCCTTTTGGCGTTTTTGGACGCTACAAATCGAGCGCGCCACGCGCAGATCTTAATTGGTGACGCGGGGTGGAGCGGCCCGCCAATCGATTTGCATCAGCAAATCGGCTAATACAAGAGGCTTCTGGGCTGCCATGCGCAGTCTCATTTTGGTGACGCGGGGTGGAGCAGCCCGGTAGCTCGTCAGGCTCATAACCTGAAGGTCGCAGGTTCAAATCCTGCCCCCGCAACCACAAAAAACCCCGTTTATGGATCAGTAGAGCGGGGAGTCCGATTCAGAATAAGGCTGGCCGTTCTAGTTTCGGCTTAGCATTTTCCGCCGCAAATAGGCTATATCTCGCGCACCCACCCCCAGTTCCTTGGCCAAATAACCATTAACCGAGCCATATTCTTGGCGGATTGCGGCGAATGATGTGTCCAGATATGTCCCATCGACACCTGCGATCACCTTGACCACATCGCCCGGCGCGCCGCCGGTTTGAAGCCCCATCGCTTTGCTTAATGAGGCCATGCTCTCGGGATTATTGCTCAGCAAATAATCACCGCGCACCGTGTCATAGGGAACCCCCAGCGCGGTCAGCACCAAGGCACTGGCCACCCCAGTGCGGTCTTTTCCGGCGGTGCAATTGACCATAATCGGGCCATTGGCGTGCAGCAGGCGGGCAAATAATTCCCGATAGGATGCCGCCTGTTCACGGTGTAGCGTCACATAACCCTGCCGCATGATTTCCTTGGCAGCCTCCGGCGTGCGGTTGGCGGGATTGGCGAATTTGGCTGCTAATCCGCCCATATCCAGTGTATAATCGCGGGTCCAATAGCCCGGCAACGCCGTCAGCCCCTTGTTTTTATCCCCCGCCCGTTCGCCAGTGGAACGCAGATCAATAATGCCGGTGATATGCATTTGCGCCAATTGCGCTTGGCCCAGAGCGGAAAGCCCGCCCGGTGATCCCGAGCGATAGAGCATTCCCCAGCGCACGACATGGCCATCAGCCGTGCGATAACCGCCAATATCACGAAAATTGCGCCCACCATCCATCGGGATAAAGCGGCCAGCGGGTTGGGCAATAGCGGTTTGGGGCGCAGATTGGGCATGGGTGGTGAGCGGAATACCAGCCAACAACACAAGGGCGCCGATATGGGTTAGATGCTTCATAATCACTCCCACCAAAGCTTTTTTCTCGTTATTATGGCGGCAATATCACACCATCAGGGTAAATTATATGCCACAAGATTCCCTCACGTCAATTCACCTTGCCCAACCCCTTGCTCTATGCCCTGTCGCCCGCTAAAGCGCCGCCGCTATGCTGACAAACCTTATCCAACAACCCGCCGATGCGCTGCTGGCGCTGATTAAATTGCACAACGCCGATCCGCGCCCGACCAAAATTGATCTGGGTGTCGGGGTGTATCGCACCGGTCAGGGCGATACGCCGGTTTTTGCCGCGATTAAAGCCGCCGAGCAGCGGTTGATCGACAGTCAGGATTCCAAAGCCTATCTGGGGCCAGAAGGCGATATGGGCTTTGTCCATGCGCTGATGCCCTATGTGTTTGGCGCAGAAAATCAGACTATGGATGGTCGGATTGACGGGATGCAAACCCCGGGCGGCACTGGCGCGGTGCGGCTGGCCGCTGCACTCGCCAAACGTGCGGGCGTGACGCGGATATGGATGGGCACGCCCAGCTGGCCCAACCACGCGCAGATTTTTGCCGATCTGGGGCTGGAACTGAAAACTTTTGCCCATAATACGCCGGATGGTGTGGCCAATTTGGACGCGGTTTTGGCGGCGATTGACGAGGCGACGGGCGATGATGCCATCTTGTTGCATGGTTGCTGTCACAATCCCACCGGCATTGATTACAGCAATGACCAATGGGATGCGATTGCCGAGGCGATTGCCGAGGCGGGAGTGTTGCCGGTGCTGGATCTGGCCTATCAGGGGCTGGGTTCGGGAATGGAAGCCGATGCCTATGGCGTGCGCCGTGTGCTGCGCACCGTGCCCGAGGCATTGATCGCCTATAGCTGTGACAAGAATTTCGGCCTCTATCGCGATCGGGTTGGCGCGGTCTATATTATGATGGCGGATGCCGCCCAAGTGGCGGCGGCTTTGTCGAATGGCCATGCTTTGGCCCGTGCCGCTTGGTCAATGCCGCCCGATCATGGCGCGGCGGCGGTGCGGATTATCCTTGAGGATGCGGCGCTGACCGCTTTGTGGTTGGATGAGCTGGACACGATGCGCAGCCGGATGAACCAAGTGCGCGGCAAACTGGCCGAGGCTGGCATGGCGGGCAGTGTCAATCTGACCCCGCTGGGCGGACAGGCCGGATTGTTTTCGATTGTGCCGCTGACCGGCGAGCAAATTCTGGCGATGCGCGAAAAACATGGGGTGTATATGGCGGGGTCGGGCCGGATCAACGTCGCGGGACTGACGATGGGCAATTTGGATGCCTTTATCGCGGCGGTGGCGGATGTGAGCGGCTAGCTTTCATCGGCGGCGCGATGGTTAAGCTGCGTGCCAGTATAGCAATCATCGTCACAATCCCATAGGTTTGTCGAAGGGTGCCTTGGCGCATCTGCATCAAACCAGTGGGAGATCGGATTATGGACTTGCAGCTCAAGGGCCGCCGTGTGCTGGTCACAGGCAGCAGCAGCGGCATCGGCGAAGCGATTGCCCGGATGCTGGCCGAAGAAGGCGCTAGCGTGTTGGTTCATGGCCGCAACCGCGAACGTGCGGAAAAAGTGGCGGCAGAGATTGGCGCGGCGGGGGTGGCGATTGGTGAATTATCCGCCGATGGTGCGGGTAAATCTGTTCATGCCGAGGCGGTGGCTGCACTGGGCGGAAATATTGAAATCCTGATTAACAACGCGGGCGGCAATTCCAAGGGTAACACATCTAAAGCCCCCGCCGAGATCAATCCCGAAGATTTTATCGACAATTACCGCGCCAATACGCTGGGGGCGGTCAGCCTGTGCCAGCTCTGCGTGCCAGACATGGTTGCGGCAAAATTTGGCCGGATTATCAATGTGTCCAGCGCGGTGGCTATGCAGCCCAATTTTATGGGGGTGGATTATTCGGCGGCCAAAGCGGCGCTGAATAATTACACTTTCTCGCTGGCTGGTTCGCTGCGCGGGGTCAATGTCACCGCCAATGTCCTGTCGCCGGGGATTATCATGGTTGATGGCTTGCTGCGCTTTGGCCGTGCGAAATTTGGCGACCCAGAGATGTCGTTCGAGGAGGTCAGTGATCGTTTCGCATCGGAACAGGTGTTCGAAGTGCCGCCCGCAGGCCGCGTCGGCAAGCCCAGCGAGCTGGCGATGGTCGCCTGTTTGCTGGCCAGTCCTTTGTCCGGTTTTATTACCGGGGCGAATTACCGCGTCGATGGCGGGCAAGTGCGTGGGTTGAATTAGAAAGGGGCAATATCGTGGCCGCAAAAAAATACCGCGTTATCCAATGGGCCACCGGTGTCGTGGGCCAGACGGCGCTGAAACATTTCATCGAAAATCCGGTCATTGATCTGGTCGGGGTCTGTGTGACCAATCCTGACAAAGTGGGCAAGGATGCGGGCGAATTGGTCGGATTGCCGCCCACGGGTATCTTGGCGACCAATGATGTCGAGGCGCTGATCGCGCTGGACGCCGATTGTGTGTTTTTCGCCGGTCTGGTCAAGGACAATGCGCTGTTTCATCGGCTGCTCCGGTCGGGGAAAAATGTCGTCTCGCCTGCCGGGCCGTTCTTTCCAACAGACCGTTACCAGGCCGAGTTTGACGCTTTAGAGGCCGCTTGCCGTGAGGGCGGCGTGTCCTTCCACGGTTGCGGCGTGCATCCGGGATTTTCCGGCGATATATTGCCCTTGGCGCTGGCCCGTTTGATGAACCGGATTGACGTGATCGAAGTCACCGAAATGATCGACAAGATCAAAAATCCGATGGTCTATACCGAAATGATGGGCTTTGGCCGCGATCCTGATGAACTGCTGGCCAATCCCAGCCGCTCGCCCGAGGCACCCTATGCCTTTGAAGGGTCGATGCGGATGGTGATCGAAGGTCTGGGCAAGACTATCGAAAAAATTACTACGCGGCTGGAAGTGGCCAAGGCGACGCAAGATATTCCCTATTCGCTGGGTATCGGGCTGCCCGAAACCGGCGTGGTCAAACAGGGCATGGTCGCTGGACAGCATTTTGAATGGACTGCATGGGCCGATGGCAAACCGCTGATGATCTATCATTTCTATTGGGTGATGGGCGAACATGTGACGCCGCAATGGTTGACCCATGAGAGTTGTTATAAGGTGGTTATCAAGGGCGATCCACCGATGGAAGTGCGGGTGATGGGGGCCGAAGATGCAGCGGGCAACCGCCCGTTTCTGGGTCTGCCGTGGACCGGATTGGTTGGGGCAACTGCGGTGCCAGCGGTGTGTGATGCGCGGCCCGGGATTGTCACCCATCTTGATCTGGGGATAGTGCAACCCAAGGGATTGGTGCGGCCTAATTAATGTTACGCAAACTCTGCATCCGCATCAAATACCGCGCCAAAACATCAATTTCCAGATTAACCTTATCCCCCGCCGCCAGCGCGCCCAATGTCGTGACTTCGGCGGTATGGGGGATGATGTTGACCGCGAAATGAGTGGTGCCGTCGGCTTGGTCGGTTACTTCGTTGACCGTCAGCGATACGCCATCAATGGTGATTGACCCCTTGGCCGCCAGATAAGGGGCAAGGTCGCGGCTAATGGCAAAACCGATGCGCCGCGATGTGCCCACCGCGCAGATACCCAGCACGGTGCCAGTGCCATCGACGTGGCCAGTGACAATATGCCCGCCCAGCTCATCACCCAATTTCAGCGCACCTTCGAGGTTTACGTGCCGCCCCGCCGCCCACAACCCGGGAATGCTACACGCCATTGTTTCGGCGGAAATATCCACGGCAAACCACGCGTCGCCAGCAATTCCGCCGCGATCAACCACGGTTAAACACACCCCCGAACAGGCGATGGATGCACCAATGGCGATGGCGGCGGGATCGAACGGACAGGCGATGACCGCCCGCGTATCGCCGATTTGCTGGACATCGCGGATGGTGCCGATGGCGGTGATTATTCCGGTGAACATGGGACTCTCTCAAATATGTCTAATGTGTCAGGGCCAAGCGGGCGATGGTCGTTACGTTGCCAGATTCCATGGGCATCGGCCAGATTTTTCAGCCCCAGATCGGCGATGCTAAGCAGACCACCACCGATGATGATCGGCGCACGGTAAATCAACAGCCGGTCGACCAAATTCGCTGCGAGAAAAGCAGCGGCGGTTTGCGCTCCGCCCTCGATCAACAGATATTGCACATCGCGCATGGTGTGGATGTCTTGCGGTGTGGCAATTCGCTGCCAACCTTGGGGCGCGGCGCTGCGTGACAACACATAAGGCGAGGGGCTTTGCCCCTCCCGCCCCGCCAAACGCACATCAAG
>JBEAOQ010000235.1:0-9225 GCA_041164845.1 Pseudomonadota bacterium
ACAGCTGTTTGGCCTGTTCGATCAATTGGTTAAAAAACAATGCGATGCAGCCGATGGGGTCAAGGATGGGATGATCCAAAATCCGCAGGCGTGTAATTTTGTGGCGGAGCGGAATTTGCCGCTGTGCAAGCCGGATTCAGCGGCGGGCAGCTGTTTTAATCAGGCGCAAATCGAGGTTTTGAGCGTGATGACCAGCGGCGTAACCGATGAGCGCGGGCGGGTAATCGCGCCGGGCTATGCGGTCAGCGAGATGGCGGTTGACGGCGGATTGATGGCGCAGCTGACCGATCCGGTGCATAAAATCATGGTGCATAGCAATGATCCGGCGTTTAACCCTGCCTCGTTGTTCAGCTTCAAACGCGGCGGCACCGGGCAGGTGACGGCGTTTCATGCAGTGATCCCCAGCGCCGAAGTGGCCAAAATTACCGCCGCCATTCGGATGGGGGCAGGGCATTTGACCGAAAACCAAGCCAGTTTGATGCACAGCAAGGTCAAGCTGTTGATGTGGCACAATTTCAGCGATGAAAAACTGACCCCGCTGTCGTCGATCAATTGGTATCGGCAATTGGCCAAATCCTATGGCGGCTATGCCAAGGTGCAAGATCAAGTGCGGCTGTTTATGATCCCCGCGACCAGCCATTGCAGCATTACCGGTGTTGGCCCCAACAGTTTTGATGCACTGGGGGCGTTGGAAAATTGGGTGGAAAAGGGGCAAGCACCGGATGGGATGGTATTGACCGTCGCGGCGCGGCAATTTTCACCCGGCGCGGCCAAAGCGGTTAATTTGAGCACGCCTAATTATGCGATGCCCCTGTGCAAATTCCCCGAAATGGCGCGGTATAGTGGCAAGGGGGATGTGCAAGATGCGGCAAATTGGCGCTGTCAGGCGGGTGATACACGGCTGTTGCAGTTAGGCCAAAGCGGCAAGCAAGGTGGGGTGATGTAGGTATTTGCCCCAGGCTGGGCTGTGATCCCTCGACTTCGCTCGGGATGAGCGGAGTTGGGGGGGTGAGCGGGGTGAGTGGGGTGGAGAGCAGGGCAATTGCATATGGCTTTAGCAAGCGGTTCACGCAGAGACGCGGAGGAAACAGAGAGGCGCAGAGGGGATAAATTCCTGATGACTTAGCATATCTCCATATACCACCACTCCCTTGAGGGCCGGGCGATTGTAAATAGAAAATTGGCTGTCCGATAAGATAGAAAATAGGCACGCGGAGGCGCGGAGGTGCGGAGAAAACATTCTGGTTGGGTGTGATTGTGCATAATATGGTGGTTTTGCGGCTGATTAATGTGTCACAAGAGCTTTGACAGCAGAAAAAATGCCTCCGCGCTCCCGCGCCTCCGCCTCTCCGCGTGAAATTGAATATGCGATTGCCCTGAGCTTGATGGGAGGTTGGGAGGGCTCAAGGCCAAAGTGAATATACCGAGCTTCGCCTGAAGTTACCCAAGTCGATGGTATGTCATCATACTCTAATATTGATTTTCGATGCTGGGAATAATTATCTCAACATGTCACAATATCTTTGCGGCTTTCCTTCTTCTCTGCGCCTCTGCGTGAACCCCTTGTTCCTTTTTTATTTGCCATATGCGATTGTTCCGGGGGTGTATGATCCGGACTTGCGCCCCATTCTCATTCACGATATTGCTATGGCAAATAGCATATTGTCAGGAGAGAATCGCCATGTCGTTCACCCGTTTGAATCCGCTCACCGGTGCCATCGCCTCGACCGCTGCCGCGATGAAACCCGCCGATATGCCCGCGATTGCCGCCAAGGCTGGCGCGGCGCAGGGTGCTTGGGGGGCGCTTGGCCCCAATGCCCGGCGGGCGGTGTTGATGAAGGCGGCGGCGGAGCTGGAGCTGCGCAAAGACGATTTTGTCGCGGCGATGATGGCGGAAATTGGCGCAACGGCGGGCTGGGCGATGTTCAATCTGGGGCTGGCAGCGGGGATGGTGCGCGAGGCGGCGGCGCTGACCACCCAGATTACCGGCGAAGTGATTCCATCGGACAAGCCGGGCTGTCTGGCGATGGCTTTGAAAGAGCCGGTCGGGGTGATTTTGGGGATTGCCCCGTGGAATGCGCCGATTATTCTGGGGGTGCGGGCGATTGCGGTGCCGCTGGCTTGCGGCAATGCGGTGATTTTGAAAGCATCCGAAATTTGTCCGCGCACCCATAGTTTGATTGTCGAAGCCTTTGCCGCTGCGGGCTTTCCCGATGGCGTGGTGCAAATTGTCACCAATGCACCGGCGGATGCGGCGGATGTGGTGGGCGCGTTGATTGATGCGCCCGAAGTGCGGCGGATCAATTTCACCGGATCAACGGCGGTGGGCCGGATTATTGCCAAGCGGGCGGCGGAGCATCTCAAACCCTGTTTGCTGGAATTGGGCGGAAAAGCGCCGCTGATTATTTTGGAAGATGCCGATTTGGATGAGGCGGTCAAGGCGGCGGCGTTTGGCGCATTTATGAACCAAGGCCAGATTTGCATGTCAACCGAGCGGATTATTGTGGTCGATGCGGTGGCTGATGAATTTGCCGCCAAGTTTCAGGCCAAAGTTTCGGCGATGCCGGTTGGCGATCCGCGTGCGGGCAACACGCCGCTGGGCGCGGTGGTCGATGCCAAAACCGTGGCCCATTGCCACGCCTTGATTAAGGATGCGCTGGCGGCGGGGGCGGTGCAATTGGTCGGCGGGGAAACCAGTGATGGGGTATTGATGCCCGCGCATGTGATTGATCGGATTACCCCAGATATGAAATTATTCCGTGATGAGAGTTTTGGCCCCGTGGTGGGGATCACCCGTGCGCGTGATGCCGAACATGCGGTGATTTTGGCCAATGATACCGAATATGGCCTGTCAGCGGCGGTGTTTACCCGCGATATTGCCAAGGGATTGCAGATTGCCCGGCAGATAAAATCGGGCATTTGCCATGTCAACGGCCCGACGGTGCATGATGAGGCGCAGATGCCGTTTGGCGGGGTTGGCGCATCGGGTTATGGCCGGTTTGGCGGGCGGCAAGGGATTGATAGCTTTACCGAAACCCGCTGGATTACGGTGGAGACGCAAGGCGGGCATTTCCCGATTTGACGGGGGTTTCGTTTCCACGTTGATTGTGGGCCACCCCCTCCCAACCTCCCCCTCAAGGGGGAGGAGCTAGGAAGGCACCAGTATCAGGGCTGGTGCCTCGATTATCCGTTTTAACGCTTGGACAAAGCTGGCGGCGTCCCAGCCATCGACCACCCGATGATCGCAGCTGATTGAAAAATTCATCAGCTTGGCGCGGCGGATGCGGTCACTGGTGTCATCGACGAATACTGGCCGTTCGATGATGCGGTTGGGGCCTAAAATTGCCACTTCGGGGCGGTTGATGACCGGGGTTGTCGCCACCCCGCCCAATGCGCCCAATGATGTGATGGTCAGGGTTGATCCGGTCAGTTCGGCTTTGGTCGCTTTGCCGCTGCGGGCGGCGGTGGCCAGGCGGGTGATTTCTGTCGCCAATTGCCAGATATTTTGATTTTGTGCGTCGCGGATGACCGGCACCATCAGACCGGCATCGGTTTGGGTGGCCAAACCCAGATGCACCGCACCATGGCGGGTGACCACACCGGCTTCGTCATCATAACGGGCATTCAACATGGGGAATTGTGGGATTGTCCGGCAAACCGCGACGATTAGGAACGGGAGCAGGGTGAGTTTTGATTTTTGGCCGCGATGGGCGTTTAACTGGGCGCGCATCTCTTCCAATGCGGTGACTTCTATTTCCTCGACATAGGTGAAATGCGGGATAGCGCGTTTGGATGCTGCCATATTTTCGGCGATTTTGCGGCGCAACCCGATGATTGGAATGTGTTCATCGGCGCGGGTCTGGTTGGTATGTGGGGGTTGATAGCCTTGCGCGGTGTTGTAACGCAGAAAGGCGTCGAGATCAGCGTGGCGGATGTGGGTGCCTTCGCTGTGTATTTGCGCCAGATCAATGCCGAGTGATTTGGCACGTTGGCGGACGGCGGGCGAGGCGAGGGATTTGGGGTTAGACTCCCTCTCCCCTTTAGGGGAGAGGGCTGGGGACAGAGGACAATGAACTGGCTCCTCCAAATCCGCCTGTCCTGAGCTTGTCGAAGGACCGTTCTCACTCTCTAGCTTGGCGAAGAAGGACGGGCCTTCGACAGGCTCAGGCTGGGCGGGTGGGAGAGATATTGCGCTCTCACCCGATTTCTCAACCTCATCCTCCCCCGCAACCTCGATCACCGCCAGCATCGCGCCGATGGCAATCGCATCGCCGACTTTGCCGGCCAATTCGACCACCACGCCCGACACCGGCGATTCCATTTCCACGGTGGCTTTGTCGGTCATCATATCGGCCAGCGGTGCATCTTCTGCGATGTGATCGCCCACCGCGACATGCCAAGCAACAATCTCGGCCTCGGCAATGCCTTCGCCAATATCGGGCAATTTGAAGGTAAAACGCGCCATGGTTTAGTCTTTCATCACTTTTTTCAAGGCTTCGCGGATGCGCACCGGGCCGGGGAAATAGGCCCATTCCAAGCTATGCGGATAGGGGGTGTCAAAGCCGGTGACGCGGGCGATGGGGGCTTCCAGCGCGTGAAAACAGCGTTCCTGCACCAAAGCCGATAATTCCGCGCCAAATCCCGATGTGCGGGTGGCTTCATGGACGATCAGGCAGCGACCAGTTTTGTTGACCGATGCGGTGATGGTGTCGATGTCCAGCGGGATCAGACTGCGCAAATCGACCACCTCGGCATCGACATCGCCCGCCTCGGCAATGGCTTCCAATACCACATGGACCATTGTGCCATAACACAGAATGGTGACATCCGACCCTTCGCGCACGACATTGGCCTTGCCCAGTTCGATACGGTAATATCCAGTTGGAACTTGGGCGGCGGCATGACCCGCCCAGCTGACGGCGGGGCGGTCATAATGGCCATGAAACGGGCCGTTATAGATGCGTTTGGGTTCGAAAAAGATCACCGGATCATTGTCCTCGATGGCGGCAATCAGCAATCCCTTGGCATCATAGGGGGTAGAGGGGATGATGGTTTTCAGGCCCGAACAATGGGTGAAAATCCCTTCGGGGCTTTGACTGTGGGTTTGGCCGCCGAAAATCCCGCCGCCAAATGGCGATCGCACGGTGATGGGGGCGGTAAATTCACCGGCGGATCGGTACCGCAGCCGTGCCGCCTCGCTGACCAGCTGATCGAGCGCGGGATAGATATAATCGGCGAATTGGATTTCGGGCACCGGACGCAGGCCATAGGCCCCCATGCCGATGGCCACCCCGATAATGCCGCATTCGGTGATCGGGGTATCAAACACCCGATGCGTGCCATATTTGGCCTGAAGCCCCGCCGTGGCGCGGAACACTCCGCCGAAAAAGCCGACATCTTCGCCCATGATCGTCACGCCATCATCGCGCTCCATCATCACGTCCAGCGCGGAATTGATCGCCTGAATCATACTCATGGATTGGTTGGTGTCGTCCATGCTCATAGTCCAGCCGCCCGCCATTCATCCAACATTTCTTGGCGCTGTTCGGCCAAATGCCACGGCATGTCCTCGAACACGCCTTCAAACATGCTGTCCATCGAATGATGCAGCCCGTGGCCCAATGTGCCGTTTTTCTCGGCCAGTTTTTGCGCAGCGCGAACCTGTTCGGCCAGCTCTGTATCCATCGCTGCGTGCCGAGCCTGATCCCATTCGCCAATCGCTGTCAGATGCTGTTGCAAACGGTTGATCGGATCGCCCAATGGCCACGCATTCGGCTCGCCTGCGCTGCGGTAAACGGTGGGGTCATCCGATGTCGAATGGCCCTCGGCGCGGTAGGTGACGTGTTCAATCAGGGTGGCCCCATGATTGCCCCTTGCCCGCTCCGCCGCCCATTTTGTGGCCGCGTAAACCGCCAGCGGATCATTGCCATCAACCCGCAAAGACGCAATGCCATAGCCCAAACCACGTGCAGCAAATGTGGTGTTTTCCCCGCCAGCAAAACCGGAAAAGCTGCTGATTGCCCATTGATTATTGACCACATTAAGCACCACCGGCGCACGGTAAACCGAGGCAAAGGTGCAGGCGGAATGGAAATCGCCCTCGGCTGTTGAACCTTCGCCGCACCATGCGGCGGCTATCCGCGTGTCGCCCCGGGCCGCGCTGGCCATCGCCCAACCAACTGCTTGGGGATATTGGGTGGTAAGATTGCCCGAAATCGAGAAAAATCCCGCCTCTTTGACCGAATACATCACCGGCAATTGGCGGCCTTTGAGCCGGTCTTCGCGGTTGGAATAGATCTGGTTCATCATATCAACCAGCGACCAATCGCGGGCAATCAACAGCCCTTGTTGGCGATAAGAGGGGAACAGCATATCCTTATCATCCAGCGCATAAGCCGCCGCCACCGCCACCGCTTCTTCACCGCGACATTTGACATAAAAACTGGTTTTGCCTTGCCGTTGCGCACGAAACATCCGTTCATCAAAGGCGCGGGTCAGCGCCATGCTGCGCAGCATTGTGCGCAGCAAATCGGGGGTGAGATCGGGGTTCCATTCGCCAACAGCGGCTCCGGCTTCATCCAAAACGCGGATCATGGTGAAGGGAAATTCGCGCATATCGGCGGGGGCGCTGGCAATATCAGGGCGCGGGACTATGCCCGCTGGCGGCACGTCGATATGGATGAAATCAGCCTCTTCGCCCGGCCGCGCTGGCGGTTCTGGCACATAAAGCTGAAGCGCCGGTTGGTTTGGGGTGGCTTGATTGGGGCGGGGCGATTCTGGGGTCATCCGACAGCCTGTTGGTTAGCTTTGAAACTTTCGCATATATTTATGTAACATTATTTCAAACGTGGCAAGTGGTGATGCTATGCAATGCAGCCACATGGTGACGCAGATTGCGGCAGCCTATAATCACTGAAATTTGTTAAATTTCTATAGCGAAGTGGAGCTTTGCCATTTATGGGCTATCTCCACAGAGATTCACAGATAAGGGCCACATATGGCAAGCAAAATTTACCCCGATGCCAGCGCCGCGCTGGATGGCCTGTTGCGCGATGGACTGTTGATTGCCAGCGGCGGCTTTGGCCTGTGCGGGGTGCCCGAACGGCTATTGGATGCGGTGCAGGCCAGCGGGGTCATGGGGCTGATTTTTGCATCGAACAATGCAGGGATTGATAATGAAGGCATCGGCAAGCTGCTGCGCACCCGCCAAGTGGCGAAAATGATCGCGTCCTATGTCGGTGAGAACAAGGAATTTGAGCGGCAATATCTGGCCGGCGAGCTGGAGGTGGAATTTACCCCCCAAGGCACTTTGGCCGAACGGATGCGGGCGGGCGGCGCGGGAATTCCCGGGTTTTATACCAAAACCGGCGTAGGAACCTTGGTTGCCGAGGGCAAAGAGGTGATGGAATTTGACGGTCAGGACTATATTCTGGAACGCGGAATTTTCGCCGATCTGGCTTTGGTCAAGGGGTGGAAAGCCGATACATCGGGCAATGTCATCTTCCGCAAAACCGCCCGCAATTTCAATGTGCCAGCGGCGCAATGCGGCAAAATCTGCGTGGTCGAGGTGGAAGAAATTGTCGAAGTCGGCGCATTAGACCCAGAGGCAATCCATCTGCCCGGCGTCTATGTCCAACGCATCATCTGCGGCGCGCCCTATGACAAGAAAATCGAATTTCGCATGACCCGCGAAAGGGAGGAGGCATAATGAGCTGGACCCGCGATCAAATGGCCGCCCGTGCCGCGCGCGAATTGCGCGATGGCTATTACGTCAATCTGGGCATCGGCATCCCGACATTGGTGGCCAATCATGTGCCAGCGGGGATTACCGTCACCCTGCAATCGGAAAACGGCATGTTGGGGATTGGCCCGTTCCCCTATGCGGGGGATGAGGACGCTGATCTGATTAACGCGGGCAAGCAAACCATCAGCGAACTGGCCTACAGCGCCTATTTTGACAGCGCCGCCAGCTTTGCGATGATACGCGGCGGGCATATTGATTTGACCGTGCTGGGCGCGATGGAAGTGGCCGAAAACGGCGACATCGCCAATTGGATGATCCCCGGCAAGATGATAAAAGGCATGGGCGGGGCGATGGATTTGGTCGCCGGTGTCAAGAAAATCATCGTGGTGATGGAACATTGCGCCAAGGACGGCAGCGCCAAATTCATCCCCGCCTGCACCCTGCCGCTGACCGGCAAAGGCGTGGTCGATATGATTGTCACCGATCTGGCGGTGTTTGCGCGGGCCGATCATGGGCCAAATGGCAAGGGCCCCTTTCGCCTGATCGAATGTGCCGACGGCGTGAGCGTGGATGAGGTGCGGGCGAAAACCACCGCAGCGTTTGAGGGTTAGGATGAGGAGTTCAATTGGATGACAAAGCAATTCTGGCTAGGGCTGGCTGCCTATGTGCTGCCGACATTTCCGCTGGCTTACAGCTGGCATCTGACAAATTTTGCCGCGAATTATGCGGCGCTACACCTGCTGCGATCCGATCCGATCATCCCTTTTGGCTTTGTGACAATGTTGATTCAGGGCGCGGTTCTGTCTTGGGCCTATCCTCGCCTGTTCAGCACAGAACGTGCCGAGTGGATACACAGTGCGGTCAAATGCTTTTGCCTATATGGGCTGCTTGCTTGGAGCTGGTCGGTGCTGGCGGTGGCGGCAAAATATCATATGACCTCAGTGGCGGATTTCATGCAGCTTGAGACCGGCTGGACCATTTTACAGTTCGCCGTTTTTGCCCCGCTTATTGCGCTGGTTTGGCGCAAGGCGGGCTGATTTTCGCCCCCTCATACATACCCTTTCCCCAGCTTGCCAAAGCGGAAAGCGCGAGGACACAGCGCCTTACCGCAATTTCACCGGCCCGCCCCTGCCCATATATTTCGCCAAATTCATATGCAGACTGGCCACGCTGCGCTCCATATAGGGATTGGGCTGGGTGCCGCGAAAACCGCTGCTTTGCATCCCTTTTTGCACCGCCGCCATATTGGCAAAATCCTGTTGCAACACCGGCGGCCAATCGGCACATTCTGTATAGGTCCATGCGGTTTCGGGCGCTTCGTCAGCGGGATAAAGCTCATAGACCGCCGCCTCAAAAATACACTTGCCGGGGTCATCACCATAGGGCCGCGCCGCGTAACACAGCATATTATTCACCGCATGGCCGATCTGAAAATTGGGGAAAATCTGCCATGATGTTCCCGCGACCGTGGCGTGGGACGA
>JBEAOQ010000236.1:0-5210 GCA_041164845.1 Pseudomonadota bacterium
TGTCGCATGTGTTTTATCTGATCCGCCGTCTGACTTGGGCCAAGCGCAAACAGCTTTTTCCGTTTATGCAACCCAAATTGCCCGATGATCCGGCGGATGATTGGATCAGATCGACCCAGGCATTTTTGGATCAATCATCGGCCCGCATCATCTGGTTGCTCTACCCAGATCGCCATGAGACCGAGACGCAGAGCCTGCCATGCAACGATTTGCGCGCCTATATAACCGGACGTGCCCATATTGTTGACGTGATCCACGGCAATGGCTGGGCCACAGATTGCTACAGCGATGATATTCACCCCAATTCCCATGGACGCAAGTTTTTGGCAGATTATATTGCCAAAGCCTTAGCCGAACCTGTAACAGCGTAAGAAATCAAAGGACTGCGCATGGATTTCTACGTCAACACGCTCAAATCACTGGTCGCAGCGGGTAAGCTCGATCCCAATGCCAAAACATTGGTGATTGCTGGCGGCCCCAAGGACCGCGCCGCGCATCTGGCGGCTGGCTTCACCGATGTCACCATTTCCAATCTCGACACCCGCATGGTTGGCAATGAATTTGCCCCTTATCAATGGGCCTTAATCGACGGCGAAAAGATCGACGCCGAAGATGGTGCCTATGCACAAGTGATCGAACATATGGGGCTGCACCATTGCGGATCGCCGCATTTTGCCTTGTTGGAAATGTATCGGGTGGCAAAATCGGCGGTGTTGGTGTTTGAAAACCGCGATTCCTTTACCATGCGCTTGGCGGTGCGGCTGGGTTTGGTGCCCAGCTATGAATTGGACGCGGTGCGCGGCAATGATTTTATCTGGGGCGGTTATCGCAATACGTCGGTGCCCAATTATGTCTATCGCTGGACCGAGCGCGATGTGATGAAAACACTTGCCAGCGCTGATCCTGCCTATCAAATTGACAAAAAATTCTATTATAATTTGCGGTTCCCCGATGGCCGGATTGCCGAATCGCGGGGTTTGAAACGCTTGGCCTATATGGCTTTGCGGCTGCCATTCACTGTTTTTGCCGCGATTTTCCCGCATCAGGCCAATGAATTTGGCTTTTTCATTGATAAAACCAGCCGCAGATTACATCCATGGATGGCAGCGGATGGCGTGCATATGCAACGCGATTATCGCGGGCGGGAATAGGCAAGCGCGATGCAGCTCTGGGTCGGTCTTGGCAATCCGGGGCCACAATATACGCTCAACCGGCATAATGTCGGGTTTATGGCGGTGGATTGCCTTGCCGATTTTTACAATTTTGGGCCGGTGCAAAAGAAATTTCTTGGCTGGATACAAGATGGCCGCATCGGAACACAGCGTGTCATCTTGCTCAAACCGGCGACATTTATGAACGAAAGCGGGCGCAGCGTCGGTGAGGCTTTGCGGTTTTACAAACTGGGTTTGGATGCTTTGACGGTGTTCCACGATGAGCTGGATTTGCCGCCGTTTAAGGTCAAGATCAAACAGGGCGGCGGCCATGCGGGGCATAATGGTTTGCGCTCAATCGACCAACATCTGGGCGCAGAATTTCGCCGGGTGCGGCTGGGGATTGGTCATCCCGGGCACAAGGATCGGGTCACGCCCTATGTTTTGGGCAATTATGCCAAGGCCGAAATGGATCCGCTGGCCGATATACTGGGAGCGATCTGCGCTGAGGCCGAATGGCTGGCAATGCGCGATGATGTGCGGTTTATGAGCGATTTTGCCATGCGGATGCAACAATAACTGCTAAATTAACCATTCTTATCAGCCATAAGCTAAACCTTCGCAGCCTATAATGCACGATTAGCCCGAATGGGGCAAATTTGCATTTAAGGCATGGGCCATGAAAAATAAGCTAATTTTCTCCGGTTTCCTCACCGCAACCGCCTTGCTCACCGGCGTGACCGTGCGGCAAAATGTCGGGGATAATAATTTGGCCGAGGCCCGAGGCAGTTTGATTTCCAGCTCCCAGCAATTGGGCCAGAAATTTGCGCTACCCGCCCCCCGTGTGGAAACGACCGGCCATACCAGCATCAGCCAATTCGCCAATCCACGCAGCCGCAAGCTGGGATCGGAAGGCGGTTTGGCCAATTTGAAACATGAAGCCTATATTTTCCCCGGCAGCCATCCTTCGGGCGATCCGTTGCTGGCCCGCGATTATGGCGCGGGCAGCAATGAGGGCTTTTCAGTGCAGAATTATGACAGCAACGGCGGACGCGGGCCGGGCGGTGCGGGCGGCGCATCCGGCGGAGGCGGTGGGAGCGGCGGTGAACAATCAGCTAATGGTAATAGCGGCAGCAATAGCGGCGACACCGCCAATGGCCAATCCAACACCGACACCACCGCGCAATTGGCTGATGGATCATCGGGATCAAACAGCGGTTCCGGCGGCGATTCTGGCGGTAACTCCGGCGGCAGTTCGGGCGGAATTGGTGATGTTTTGGACAATAATTTCGGCGGTAACGACAGTGGCCATGGGAATGGAGGAAATGGAGGTTCCGGCGGCGGTGCAGTGCAAGTGCCCGAACCCGGCATGTTTGGCCTGATGGGCTTTGGCGTGCTGGCGGTGGCCATGGCGCGGCGGCGAAAACAACGCCGAACTGCCGCAGCCTAATTCGAAAAAACATTCCCCTACCCGCTTTGATCCTCTATGGGCCTCGCTTTGGCGCAAATATCTGCGCAAATCGGAGCATATCATGGGTTTCAAATGCGGTATCGTCGGCCTGCCCAATGTCGGCAAATCCACTTTGTTCAACGCGCTGACCGAAACGCAAGCAGCGCAAGCGGCCAATTATCCTTTTTGCACGATTGAACCCAATGTCGGCAATGTCGGCGTGCCCGATCCGCGTTTGGATGCTTTGGCCAAAATTGCGGGCAGCCAGAAAATCATCCCCACCCAGCTGGGTTTTGTCGATATTGCCGGATTGGTGCGCGGCGCGTCCAAGGGCGAAGGTTTGGGCAATCAATTCCTTGGCAATATCCGCGAAGTAGACGCGATTATCCATGTCCTGCGCTGTTTTGAAAATGTTGATATTCAACATGTTGATAACAAAATTGATCCGATATCCGATGCCGATACGGTGGAAACCGAATTGATGCTGTCCGATCTGGAAAGTTTGGAAAAACGGGTGCCCGCCGCGCTGAAAAAAGCCGCACAGGGTGACAAGGAAGCAAAAATTACCGCCAGCGTCTTGGGGCAAGCCTTGGAATTATTACGCGAAGGCAAACCCGCCCGCCTGACCAAACCCCGTGACGAAGAAGAGGAACGGGTGTTCAAACAGGCCCAACTTATCACCGCAAAACCCGTGTTATATGTCTGCAATGTCGAGGAAGACTCTGCCGCCACAGGCAATGATTTTTCCGCCCGCGTTTTTGCCAAAGCCAAGGCCGAAGGGGCCAATGCGGTCATCGTTTCCGCCGCGATTGAAAGCGAATTAACCGGCATGGACAATGAGGAACGCATGGTGTTCCTCGAAGAAATGGGGCTGCATGAAACCGGCCTTGCCCGCATTATTCGCTCTGGCTATGAATTGCTGCATCTGCTGACATTTTTCACTGTCGGCCCCAAAGAAACCCGCGCTTGGACTGTCCATCAAGGGGCAACCGCGCCCAATGCCGCCGGTGAAATCCATTCGGATTTTGAAAAAGGCTTCATCCGCGCCGAAACCATCGCCTATGACGATTATGTAACGCTGGGCGGCGAAAGCAAAGCCCGTGAAGCCGGAAAACTGCGCGCCGAAGGCAAAACCTATGTGGTGCAGGATGGTGATGTCATGCATTTCTTGCACAGCTAGAGCCTGATGTGTGAGGTGTCGCAAATTGCGTTTCTTTTTCGGGCTTATTGGTTTATCCAGCCTTATGATCCGCAAATTTCTTGCCTTACTTCTGGTGACTGCGCTGACATTCTCTGCGTTAGTGGTGCCATACAGCCCGACGACAGCAGCGGATCATACCGCAATGACGGCTATGCACGGTCATACTATGCATGATGCAATGCCCAAATCTCATCCGGTTGGCCATCATCACAATGCAGAACATATCTGTATCGGTTGCATCGCAGTTTACGGCAGATTGGCGATTATAAATTCTGCCGCGCCCGTGACAGACGTTTTGCCGCCCTCTTGGTTTCCTCATGCCCTACCCTCGATGAGCAAGGAACCGACGACACCGCCTCCACAAAATGCCTGATTGCATGACATGCGCCTAATGGCGCTGATCTTCATAACAATTCAGGAACAAAACCATGAAATTCAGTTATATTCTGGCAACCGTCACGGCTGCCTCATTGGCTATGCCCGCTGTTGCCCAGCAGCATTCCGGCCATCAACGCCCTGTAAAAACGCCCCAGCTCACTGCAAGCCATGCACATCACCACGCGCATGAGCATATGGAGATTGATGAATTCTTAAACATGGTCGTCTCGGAAGAGCCAACCAAGGCACCCGTTACTCCTGTTCAGCCGCACGACCATTCAGATATGTCCATGCCCACCAATGCCCCAGCGCAGAATCAAATGCCGCCTTCACCTCCGCCTGCTGTTCCACAGCACAATCCATCCAGCATGGATATGGATATGTCGGGCATGAACCATTCCCATATGGATATGGGTCAATCGGCCCCGTCCTCACCATCAACCTTGCCAACGCCAGGCTCCGGCACATCCCGCCTACCCGCCAACGACGGCGCAATGCACGGCCTCCACATCATGTCCGGCGATTGGATGCTGATGGCGCATGGTGCCGTCTCGGCCCAATATACCAAAACCACCGGCCCACGCGGTGACAGCAAAACCTATGCCACATCTATGGCCATGCTGATGGCCCAGCGCGACACATCATGGGGCCGTGTCCAGTTCAAGAGCATGTTCAGCCTTGAACCTTTGATGCGCGCCGAAGGCTATCCCAATCTGTTTGCCAGCGGCGAAACCGCCAATGGCGTCCCGCTGGTCGATCGCCAGCATCCACATGATTTATTTATGGAATTATCGGCACGGGTGGATGTGAACATTGCCGATAACACCCGCTTGTTTGTCTATGGCGGCCCAGTCGGCGAACCGGCGCTTGGCCCCAGCGCCTTTATGCACCGCGCATCGGCGCAATATAACCCCGAACCGCCGATCACCCATCACTGGTTCGATTCCACCCATATCACCTATGGCGTCGCCACTATCGGCATCGCCAGTCGCAAATTTCAGCTCGAATCCTCGATCTTTACTGGACGCGA
>JBEAOQ010000237.1:0-3945 GCA_041164845.1 Pseudomonadota bacterium
ATTTGGCTGGGATGTTGGTGGGACATTATGGTGCAGAGCGGGTTGGGACTTGTGATAATCCAGCGGATGCAGCGCGCCATGCCGATGGTTTGGTCAATACCACACCGATGGGGATGGACAAATATCCCGGACTGCCGATTGCCGCTGAGGCGATAGAGGCGCGGCATTGGGCGGCGGAAATAGTCTATTTCCCCTTGGAAACGGCGTTTTTGGCCGCAGCGCGGCGCAAGGGGTGCCGGACATTGGATGGCAGTGGCATGGCGGTCAATCAGGCGGTGCGCGCCTTTGAGATTTTCACCGGAAAAGTGGTTGATCCAGCCAGAATGCGCGCCAGTTTTAACGCACAGGTGATGGAACGGGCCGAAGTTGCGGCGGCTTAAATTTAGTGGCTGGTGCGTAACACAAATCACGATACGATATTGGGCATGAAACTGATTCCTATTTTATGGCGGAGCATTGCTGGGCTGCTTGGGCTGTTCGGCTTGACCCAGGCCGCCTATGCGCAAAAGACCAATGACAATGTCACCACCCAATCATCAGACGCCTTTGGGCGCCAGGTGGGGCAGGATCGCAGCGGGCTGTATAGCGGCGAAGATGTGCGCGGATTTAATCCGGTTGATGCCGGAAATGCGCGGATTCAAGGGCTGTATTTCGATCAAATTGAACGATTTTCACAGCGGATTGTCGATGGCAGTGCGGTGCATGTCGGGATTTCGGCGCAGCATTATCCCTTTCCAGCCCCAACCGGATTGGTCGATTATGCAATGACCAAACCCGAAGGCGAACCATCGGTGAGCGTGGAAATTGATAGCGGCCAGTGGTTGGGTTATGGCGCGTCGATTGAAGCGAAATTGCCGCTGATTGGCAATAAGCTGGGCATTTCCGGCGGGATTGGCGGCAGGAAATTTATCCGGCCCGAAGGGGGTGATGCGCAATATCGCAATTATGGCCTGACCCTTTTGGCGCGGCCCTATGCGGGAGCCGAGATGATGGTTTTTGCCGGAAAAATCACCAATCGCAGCGATGAAGCAAGGGCTACGCTGTTTCCAGCGGGGAATTTTGTGCCGTCGCCAGTGCCGCGCCGTGTGTTTTTGGGCCAGCCTTGGACGATGCGCAATACGGATATTGTCAATCTTGGTGTTTTGTTGCGGCTGCCTTTGGGCGGGGTGCGGATTGAGGCAGGTTTGTTCCAATCGAAACGCGAGCATCTTCGTGTTTTTGCCGATATTTTGAGCGCGGTTTTGCCCGATGGTAGCGTGGGCAGTCGCAAAATTGTTGCCGATGGCGGGAATGTCGATCAATCTGTGTCGGGCGAACTGCGATTGGTGCGCGAATGGCGCAAGGGGGATTGGACGCATAGCCTGACCGCCAGTCTGCGGGGGCGACATAAGCAGCGGTTGTTTGGCGGGGCGGTGACGATCCCATTGGGGCCAAGCAGCGCGATAGCGCCCGATTTTAGGCCCGAGCCAGCCTATAGTATCGGCGCGAAAAACCATGATGATGTGCGCCAGATGACCTATGGCGCGGCCTATAGCGGGATTTGGGCGGGGCATCTGTCGGTTGATTTGGGTTTGTCCAAAACCGATTACCACAAGGCGCTGGATTTTGCCGCTCCGGCTGTGACGGATTTGGATGTGCGCGATGCGCCGCTGTTGTGGAATGCTGGGTTTTCACTGCCTGTGGCTAAGGGGTTGACCGCCTATGCAGGGATGTCTCGCGGGATGGAAGAGGCGCTGATTGCCCCCGATATTGCCAGCAACCGCTCCGAATCGCCGCCCGCCATTCGCACCCGCCAAGAGGAAGCCGGTTTTCGCTATGCGGTAAATCCGCATCTGACGCTGGTGGCAGGGGTGTTTCGGATTGCTAAACCCTATTACAATTTGGATCCGGCGCTGCGCTATCGCCAACTGGGGACGATCACCAATAGCGGGTTGGAAATGTCGCTGACCGGCAGGCTGGCCGATGGGCTGTCTTTGGTCGGCGGGATGGTGCTGTTAGACCCCAAAATCAGCGGCGAAGCGGTGGATTCGGGGCTGATTGGCCCTAGGCCAGTGGGGCAGGTGCGCCGCCGCGTGGTGGCCAATGTTGATTGGCGTCTGAATGCTGGCAAGGGGGCTTGGTCGTTTGATCTGGCGGTGGAAAGCGTGTCATCGCGGATGGCCAATGCCGCCAACAGCTTGGCCGCGCCGCCGCGCACGACATTTAATTTGGGGGCGCGCTATCGCTTTGCGCTGGGTGATGTGAAACTGTTGTTGCGGCCCAGAATTGAGAATATTTTCAACGCCTATGGCTGGAATGTATCATCCAGCGGGGGATGGACTTTTTCCAATCCGCGCGCAGTGAGTTTGCAGGTGATTGCCGATTTTTAACGGGAGAATGACGATGCGGCGGATGATGATGGCAGCCGGATTGGCGGGGTTATTACTGGGTTCTGCCGCGCTAGGGCAGAGTAACGCGGCGGCGGGCGCTGGTGCGGGGATCATTGCGCCGCGATTGACTCCCGTTTTCACCCTAAGGATCGAACTGGCCAAGCCGGTTGAACAGGGGGTGATTGATGGGGCGCGGCATCGTTTTATCGCTATAACTGGCGGCACGATTACCGGCGCAAAACTGACCGGCACGGTGATGGCGGGCGGGGGTGATTGGCAGGCGATTCATCCGGGTGGGCTGGCGGTGCTGGATGCGCGGTATTTTTTGAAGGCCAGCGATGGCACGGTGATTTCGATCACTAATCCTGGGGTGCGAGTGGCCAGCGCGGAGGTGACCGAACGGCTGGCGCGCGGCGAGGATGTCGATCCGGCGGCCTATTATTTCCGTTCATCGCCCAGATTTGAAGTGGCGGCGGGTGCCTATGACTGGTTGACGCGCAAAGTCTTTGTGGCCCGAGGGATTAGGCGACCCGATCATGTGGAGTTGGAGGTGTTTGAGGTGGAGTGAGCGGGGTGGCGGGCAAAGATGGCAATGGTTCAATCAAAAGTCATATGCTTTAGGCCATTCCCCGATCAGATTGAATCGTTTTTCGATACGGACTGATCGGGTAAGGGTAATCATATGTTGAGACCCTTACTTATCCGATCAGAAAGTGCAAATCTGATCGGGTAAGGGTCTAATTATTTAACCACCTTCAATGCCGGTTTCTCCGCCATGCCCAGCCCATGCGCCGCGATGAATTCTTCCACCACCGGCGCGATCACATTGCGCCATTTGCCGCCGTTGAAAATGCCATAATGCCCGACATCGGGCACCAGAAAATACCGCTTTTTGGCCTCATCCAGCCCCGTGGCACAGGTCAGCGCGGCTTTGGTTTGGCCGATGCCCGAAATATCATCATTTTCGCCTTCAATCGCCAAAATCGCGGTATCCGTAATCGCGCCCAGATCCACCAATTTGCCATGATGCATCAGCTCGCCCTTGGGCAAAGCATGGCGTTGGAACACCTGTTCGATGGTTTGCAGATAAAATTCGGCGGTCATGTCGCAGACGCTGCGATATTCCTCGTAAAAGGCTTTGGTGCTGTCGGCACTGTCATCATCGCCCGCAACCAGATGCTTAAACATTTGATAATGGCTGACAAGGTGGCTTTTCAAATTCATCGACATAAAGCCAGCCAGCTGCAAAAAGCCCGGATAGACTTTGCGCCCCGAACCCGGATAATGCAGCGGCACCTGCGCAATAACATTGTTTTGAAACCAGCTTAAGGGGCGGGTCATGGCCAGATCATTGACGCTGGTCGGTGCTTGGCGGGTATCAATCGGCCCACCCATCATCGTTAGGGTCACGGGTCGACAGGGGTGATTGGCCGCAGCCATAATCGCGGTTGCCGCCAAGGATGGCACCGAAGGCTGGCATACCGCTAACATATGGGTGTTCGGGCCGATATGCTCCAAAAAGCCAATCAAATAGTCGATGTAGCCGTCCAGATCAAAACGCCCTGCATCTGTGGGA
>JBEAOQ010000238.1:0-4036 GCA_041164845.1 Pseudomonadota bacterium
GACTTTAACGTCATAAAACAATATGACATTAGGGAAAAAAGCCTGAGGCTTGGTGCAATCTCTCTGCACCTCTGCGCCTCTGCGCGAACCCAATTTTCTACTTTAACCATCTGTAGAAGCACATGCGATAGCCAAGCCCCGATGAGGAGCGACAGCAAAGTGGTTATTATGCGGGTCAATGCGCGGGTGGTGATGCTGTTCATAAATCGAGCCATTGTTGCCAAAATGCCGCTTTTGCCGCGCCGCGTTTCAGCATGAAACCGAGGTCGCGGGCGGGGATGATGGGCAGATCTTGCCCAGTTTCCAAGGTAAGGCCAGTTTCCAAGGCAGGGACAGTGTTTTGCGGCATAGAGTGGCGGAGCAGCGGCGGGATGGTGGCGCCGAAGAGTATCAGCCGCTGTGGCTGCACCAGATTGATGTGATGGAGCAGCACGGCGCCCATCCCGCCAGCGGTTAAACCCGGCCAATCGGCCAGCGGGGTGTGGCGGGGCAGGGCGCTGGCGATGTAGCATTGGTCGGTGCCAACGCCCATCGCGGCAAGCATGGCGCTGAGCAATTGGCCTTGGGGGCCGGACAGCAGGGCGTCTTGGTCTTCAGCTTCGGGTTCGGGGATGATGACCATCAGCGCGGGGGCTTGCGGGCCGCGTGGCGAAATGCGGTGGGCGGTTTGGCCATGATCGAGCGAGGGTTCGGTGAGCCACCAATCATGGAAGGCGATGAGGTCGGTGGGCCAAGTGGTGGGGTCGCCGCCGATGGCGGGGAGGGCTGGTTGTTCTATGGCTTGTGCGGGGGTGTGTGGGGTTGATGAGATGGGGGCGACTGGTTCGGATGGGGTTTGTTTATCCGCCAGCCATGGTTTGGCGGCATCGGAAAATTGGTAATCCACGCCAGCATCCAGCCACCAATCACGCACCGCAGCATATTGGGCGGCAAAATCCGCAGCAAAATTTACGCGAGGCTGATGTTCCATAGCGAAACTCTTGACCTCTGCGCGCGATGCAATCAAGGCTGATTGATGAAATTGATGCGATTCATTGCAGAAAGTGTCGTTTATGAGTGAGCAAATGATTGAACGCGAATCCATGTCTTATGATGTGGTGATTGTTGGCGGTGGGCCGGCGGGTTTGGCGGCGGCAATCCGGTTGAAGCAGGTCAGTGCCGATTTGTCGGTGTGTGTTTTGGAAAAAGGGTCTGAGATCGGCGCGCATATTCTGTCGGGCGCGGTGGTTGACCCCAAGGCATTGAATGAATTGTTGCCCGAATGGCGCGACGATAACTGCCCCATGGCCGAAACGCCGGTGACGGATAATTGGCATTGGTATTTGACCAAGGGTGCCAAATTGCCAGTGCCGCATATTATTATGCCGCCGTTTATGTCGAACAAGGGCAATTATACTGGATCGCTGGGCAGTCTGTGCCGCTGGCTGGCGGGCAAGGCCGAGGAACTGGGGGTCGAGATTTTTCCGGGATTTGCGGCGGCGGAGGTTTTGTTTGATGATGCAGGCCGCGTGTTGGGCGTGCAAACCGGCGATATGGGTGTGGCCAAAGACGGTAGCCAGAAAGGCGATTTTCAGCCCGGGATGAATTTGCTGGGCAAATATACCCTGTTTTGTGAAGGGGCACGTGGGCATTTGACCAAGCGGCTGAAAGCGCGGTTTGATCTGGAAAGGGACTGCCAGCCGCAGATTTATGGGCTGGGGATCAAGGAATTATGGGATATTGACCCCGAAAAACATGTCGCGGGGCGGGTGTTGCATACCCAAGGCTGGCCTTTGTCGGAGAGCGACAGTTGGGGCGGTGGGTTCCTCTATCATCAGGCGAATAACCAAGTGGCGCTGGGTTTTGTCACCGCGCTGGATTACAAAAACCCCTATGTGACCCCGTTTGAAGAGTTTCAGCGGTGGAAAACCCATCCGGCGATTAAGGCGATTTTGGAAGGCGGCAAGCGGGTATCCTATGGGGCGCGGGCGATTAACGAGGGCGGCTGGCAATCGGTGCCCCAGCTGGCCTTTGCTGGTGGGGCTTTGGCCGGATGCAGCGCCGGTTTTGTCAATGTGCCGCGTATCAAGGGCAGCCATACCGCGATGAAAAGCGGGATGCTGGCCGCCGAAGCCATGGCGGCGGCGATTGCGGCGGGGCGCGAGGGTGATGAGTTAAGCGAATATGATGCGGCGGTGCGGAGCAGCTGGATCGCCGATGAGCTGAAGCTGGTGCAAAATGCCGAGCCACTGACCGCGAAATTTAGCGGCGATTTGTTTGGTTCGGCGCTGGCGGCGGGGGATATGTGGCTGCGCTATTTGAAGATGCCGATTGTGCCGGTGATGGCGCATCACAGCGATGCTTCGGCGACGGTGCGGGCGGATTTGTTTAAGCCGATTGTGTATCCCAAGCCCGATGGGGTGATTAGTTTTGACCGGCTGTCGTCGGTGGCGTTTTCGTTCACCAACCATGAGGAAGATCAGCCCTGCCATTTGGTGCTGAAGGATGAGGCGGTGCCGGTGGCGGTGAATTTGGCGGTCTATGCCGGGCCGGAAGCGCGGTTTTGTCCGGCGGGGGTCTATGAGTTTTTGGGGGTTGAGGAAGGCACGCCGCGCTTGCAGATCAACGCCCAGAATTGTGTGCATTGCAAGACTTGCGACATTAAAGACGCGACGCAGAATATTGATTGGGTATCGCCGGAGGGTGGCGGCGGGCCGAATTATCCGAATATGTGATTTGTGAAGCGCAAAGCCAACATAACGGCAGCCATTGCCTGTTTCTTGTGGGGTGGATTGTTCCTGCTCGGAAGGGATTTGACTTATGGTGTTTTCATCCAGCATGTTATTGGATTTCCAAGCGCCGGTCAAATTGATAGCTACATGGTTTTCCCGGCGATTATGATGGTTTTGATTACAGGATGCGCTTGGATGGCAAACGCGATGCAGCGATGGTTCACGGGACTTGCTGTCATCTCGGCGCTTGCATTGTTGGCTTTGCTGCCATTCTTGTTTGTTTACACGGGCGGCGTTTAGAGACCCGAATTTGAAGTTCGTTGCGTTATTCGGCAAGCGAGAACGAAAGTCAGATTCATCAGGGTCACTAGGAAATATATGATTTTAGTGTGGTTTATGGATTTGAAATTCGCATCGCTCGTGCCGCATAACGTGAGCGAATTTCAAATCCACCACACTAGCATTTCGCCCTTTTGGGGAGAGATGGAGGAGGGGCGATGATGGGCGGTGTCTCGCGCTGCCCCTCCACCATCCTGCGGATGGTCCCCCTCCCCGTTCCGGGGAGGAACTGGGGGGAGGAAACTTATGCAAGAAATCGCTTATGCCAAGATCAATCTGGCGCTGCATGTGCGGCGGCGGCGGGGGGATGGCTATCATCAATTGGAAACTGTGTTTGCCTTTGTCGATCAGGGCGATGTTGTGCGGGTGGAAGTGGCGGAGCGCGATGCGCTGATTTTGTCGGGAGAGTTTGCCGCTGGGTTGGATGCGGGCGGTGATAATATTGTGATGCGGGCCTTGGCTGGATTGCCGCGTGATGTGGGTTGGCGGGTGCATTTGGACAAGTGTTTGCCGGTGGCGGCGGGGCTGGGCGGGGGATCGGCCGATGCGGGGGCGGTGTTTCGCTTGGCGGCGCGGTATGGTGTGTTGCCCGACGGGTGGGAGAATTTTGCGGCGGGGTTGGGGGCGGATGTGCCGGCTTGTGTCGCCAGCGCAATGCAACTGGGGCTGGGCACCGGCACTGAATTGACCGCAATGGACAATGATCTGGCGGGATGTCCGGTTCTGTTGGTGAATCCACGGGTGCCATTATCAACGGGTGCGGTGTTTAAGGCTTGGGATGGGGCCGATTTGGGGCCATTGCCGCATGGGTCGGCGCGGGAGATTGCGGCACGGGGGCGCAATGATCTGGAAGCGGCGGCGATGGGATTGTGTCCGGCGGTGGGTGAGGTTTTGGCGCTGTTGCGGCGGACGGATGGGTGGTTGGTGCGGATGTGCGGCAGCGGGGCGACGTGTTTTGCCCTGTTTGATGATGTCGGTCAGCGCGA
>JBEAOQ010000239.1:0-3725 GCA_041164845.1 Pseudomonadota bacterium
GCGCGGCGCGGGGCGGCGCGGGGATTTCGGATGCGCGATCCGTCGGATTACAGTTCGAAGGCGATGGTTGGTGTGCCGACGGCGAGCGATCAGATTTTGGGACAGGGCGATGGGCTGAAGACGCGGTTTGCGCTGGTCAAGGTCTATGGGGTGGATGATGGACTGCCCGATGCGGTGCAGAAGCGGCGGATTACGCGGCCTGTGGTGGGTTCGGTGTTGGTGAGCATTGATGGGGTGTCGGCGGCGGGTGGATGGACATTGGATGCGGGTGGGGTGGTGAATTTTGCGGTGCCGCCGGTTGCGGGGACTGTTGTGAGGGGTGGGTTTTTGTTTGATGTGCCGGTGCGGTTTCATGAGGATAAGTTGGAAATATCGGGCCAGACTTTTGCCGCTGGCGTGGTGCCATCGGTGCCGATGATTGAAGTGCGGGAGGCGGTATGAGCCGCGTTTGGTTTGTCGGTGAGCTGGAAACCGTAGCCAGCTATTGGCGATTGTTGCGGCGCGATGGGGTGACTTTGGGATTTGCCACCCATGATGCGGATTTGAGCTTTGATGGGGTGGTGCATCGGGCGGCGCCCGGGATGGTGCCGTCTTCGGTGCGGCGATCAGCGGATTTTCAGGCCGATAGTGCCGAAGTGCAAGGTGCGATTACCCATGAGGCGATTTCGGCAGTTGATTTGGCGGCGGGGCGTTTTGATGCAGCGCGGGTGGTGATTGGTTTGGTTGATTGGCAGACATTGGAGCGGCAGGTGATTTATCGCGGGACGATTGGCGCTGTGACCGAGGAGGCCAAGGGTTTTACCGCTGAGCTGCAATCGCGCAAAGTGGAATTACAGCGCGATCCGGTGCCGCGCACCAGCCCGACATGTCGGGCGCAATTTTGTGGGCTGGGATGTGGGTTGTCTGCGGCGAAATATAGCCGCGAGGTGGTGGTGACGGCGCATGGTTTGGCAACCAATTCGGTTACTATTGCCTATGATGCGAATTTGCAGAATTTGGTGGGCGGGGCTTTGCGCTGGATGGATGGGGCCTATGCGGGTTTGCGGATGGGGGTTTTGGCAGTGCAGGGAAATGCCTTGGTTTTGGATGTGCCGATTGATGTGCAACTGCCTGTTGGATTGCGGGCAATCGTGCGCGAGGGTTGCGATCATACGTTGGATACATGCGCCACGCGATTTGCCAATGCGGTGAATTTTCAGGGTGAGCCATTTTTGCCGGGAAATGATTTGCTGATGCGTTATGGCGGTGGGCAATGAGGGTGGAACAGGGTTTTGGCCAGAGTCTAGCAGGTGCGGCGGAGGCGCTGATTGGTTGTCGGTTTCGCCTGTATGGCCGTGATCCGGCCAGTGGGTTGGATTGTGTGGGGGTGCTGGCGGCGGCGTTGAAGTCTGTCGGCGGGGTTGCGGATTTCCCCTGTGATTATGCGCTGCGGATGCGTGATGTTGTGGGGTTTGTGGCGCAGGCAGAGGGTTTGGGATTTGCGGCTGTTGTTGGGGAGATTGCGCGCGATGATGCGGTGATGGTGCAGGTGGGGCCGCATCAGTTTCATCTGGCGATTGCGGCTGGCGCGGGGGAATTTATTCATGCCCATGCGGGTTTGCGGCGGGTGGTGAAGGCGGCTTTGCTGCCGGAATGGGAGATGGTGGGGCATTGGCGGATGGGGTGAGATGGTTGTGTTCTGACAGGATCCACGGTGACAGGCCCCTCCCCCAGCCCCTCCCCTGAAGGGGAGGGGGGAAGAAGAGGTGCCCCTCCCTGCGAGGGAAAGGGGGAAGAATGAGAGACCCCCCCTTCAGGGAGGAGTTTTAGATAGCGCCTTTTTTTTAACGATGGGGTGGGCCACCCCCACCCAACCTCCCCCTCAAGGGGGAGGGGTTTATGGACGTGTTCTGGTTAAAGGTTGAAATTCATGGCGACGATTTTGTTTACGGCTTTGGGCACTTTGTTTGGTGGGCCGATTGGCGGTGCTTTGGGGGCGCTGGCGGGGCGGCAGGTGGATGCGGCGATTATCGGCAGCCCGACACGCGAAGGGCCACGGCTGAAAGATTTGACGGTATCTACCTCGACCTATGGCGATGTCTTGGCGCGGCATTTTGGCACGATGCGGGTGGCGGGTTCGATCATTTGGGCTACGGATTTGGTGGAAAAAACCACAACGTCTGGCGGGGGGAAGGGGAAGCCCAAGGTCAAGAGCTTTAGTTATAGCTCTTCGTTTGCGGTGGCGCTGTCTAGCCGAAAAATGAGCGGAATTGGGCGGATTTGGGCCGATGGCAAATTGCTGCGTGGGGCGGGCGGTGATTTGAAAGTGGGCGGGTCTATGCGGTTATATAGGGGGACTTATGACCAGATGCCCGATCCTTTAATGGCGGCGGCGGAAGGGTCGGGCCGTTGTCCTGCCTATCGCGGGCTGGCTTATGTGGTGTTTGAGGATTTGCAGCTGGGTGATTATGGCAATCGGATACCTTCGCTGAGTTTTGAGGTGATTGCCGATAATGATGCACTGACGTTGGGTGCGTTGTTTGAGGGGGTGATTGAGGATGTCGATGGGCAGGTGCCATTGGACCAGATCGCGGGATATTCATGTGACAGTGCTTTGAATGATACTTTGGCGAAGTTTCAGCCTTTTTATCCGATGGATTGTGATGCGGGTGGGGAGCGGTTGGTGATTACCCCTGCGCGGCTGCAAGCATCACCGATTGCTTTGGGTGAAGCGGCGGTGTCGCCGGGCAAAGGAGATTTTGGCGCCAATTATGGCTTTAGCCGTAAACGGGCGGGGGTGGATGAGAATCCACCGAGCCTGCTGCGCTATTATGATGTGGACCGTGATTATCAGCCAGGGACGCAGCGGGCACCTGGGCAAGCGATGCCCGGGCAGCCGCGCACGGTGGAATTGCCAGCGGCGATGACGGCCGTGGATGCCAAAGATTTGATCGCCCATACCGCCAAGCGGGTGAAATGGGCGCGGGAAACATTGGCGTGGCGGAGTGTTGAGTTAGACCCTGCGGTTGGCCCCGGGGCGGTGGTGCGTGTGCCCGGACAGGCGGGTAGATGGCGGGTGCAGGATTGGGAATGGCGCGAGGCAGGGGTTGAGTTGTCGTTGGAGCGGATGGCTCCGGCGGCGATGAGTTTGGGTCAAGCGGTGAGTTCTGGGCAAGCCAATGTGGCGGCGGATTTGCTGGCAACGCCGACGCGAATTATGGCTTTTGAATTGCCGTGGGATGGTGTGGGGAGCAGCGATTCGGTGGGGATTTATGCGGCGCTGTCCTCGGTTGGGGCAGGGTGGAGCGGCGCGGAGCTGTTTGTCGAAAGCGGCGACGGCGCTTTGCATCCGATTGGGGTAAGCGGGCGCGAGCGCAGCACGATGGGGGTTTTGGCCAGTGGGTTGCCGGTGGCTTCGCCAATGATGATTGACCGGAGTTCGGCGTTTACGGTGCAGTTGGTCGCGGCTGAGATGAGCTTGGCAAATGCGACTTTGCGGCAATTGGCAGCGGGGGCCAATCGGGCGTTGATCGGCGAGGAAATTATTCAATTTGGTCGGGCTGAAGCCTTGGGCAATGGGCTGTGGCGGTTGAGCCAGCTGCTGCGCGGGAGAGGCGGGAGCGAACAGGCGATTGTTAGCCATGATAGTGGTGTCGGCTTTGTCCTGTTGGATAATATTCCGGTGGCGCTGGATGCTGCGATGATTGGTTCGGCAAGTGATGTGAAAATTGCGGCGATGGGGCTGG
>JBEAOQ010000240.1:0-2810 GCA_041164845.1 Pseudomonadota bacterium
TTGGCGCTCCCCATCTGGGCGAATAGCTTTTGAAAATCGGCATAGCTGGGTTGATGCGCGGTAACCCCGCCATCAATCGGGATTGCAGCGCCGGTGATAAAGCTGCTTTCATCGCTGGCCAAAAACGCGACAAGGTTGGCAATGTCTTCGGGTTGGCCCAATTGCGGGGTCAAATGATGCGCCAGCAAAATATCTTTGACCACATCCGGCGTGGATTCCACCGCCATCGGGGTTAGAACAAAGCCGATCACCATGCAGTTTGATCGCACATTTTGCTTGCCATATTGGGTGGCGATCATCCGGTTAAGCTGGATTAGCGCCGCTTTAGAGGTGCCATAGGCGGTCAGCGTCGCTTCGCCTTGCACGCCAAAACCCGATGCGCTGTGGATGATCGAGCCGCCACCTTGGGCGATCATCTGCGGGATCACATGCTTGCTCATCAACATCGCGCCGCGCACATTGACCGCCATCGCCATGTCCCATGCGGCCACATCCAAATTGACCACATCCAGATCCATTTGACGCTGGACATCATTTTGAATTGCGGCATTATTGTGCAGAATATCAATCCGGCCAAACTGCGCGATAATGGCATCAGTCAGCGCCTTTACCGAAGCCTCATCGGTTAAATCCACCGCCATAGCCACCGCGCCGGGGATGGTGTTCGCAGCCGCTTGCGCCGCGTTCAAATCAATATCCGCCAAGACGACAATCGCCCCATCCGCCGTCAGCCGCCGCGCCGAGGCAGCACCAATGCCGCCGCCAGCACCGGTTACCACAGCGATTTTACCGTCTAATCTGCCCGTCATACACTATCCTCTTCTTGCGCTTGAGCGCCACAGCCCCCATCGGGTGTGACCTGCCAAAGGAAAGGTCAGGCAAGCTCATCGCGATTTAGAATTGACAGAGTAAGGGGAGCACCGACAGCATGAAGCATTTTTCTGCCCGCGACTGGTACTTTATCCTGCTGCTTGGCTTGATCTATATGGCCAATTTCATTGACCGGATGATTATTTCGGTGGTCGGCGAACCCATCCGCCGCGAATTTGGCCTGAGCGATTGGCAATTGGGGGTGATGGGCGGGGTGGCTTTCGCCCTGTTTTATGGCAGCATCGGCATCCCCATCGCCCGTCTGGCCGAACGGGTCAGCCGGGTGGGGATTGTCGCGGTGGCAACGGCGCTGTGGTCGGTGATGACCATGCTGTCTGGCGCGGCGACCAGCTATGCGCAATTGTTGGTGGCGCGGATGGGGGTGGGGATTGGCGAGGCTGGGTTCACCCCGCCGGTGGTCTCGATGATTGCCGATCGGTTTGATGCTGATAAGCGCGCCACCGTGTTTTCGCTGATCGCGGTCGGCGTTTCGGTGGGGGGCGCAGTGGGGGCCATGGTCGGCGGCTGGATTGCCCAGACCCATGGTTGGCGGATGGCCTTTTGGGTGATGGGCGGGCCGGGGTTGCTGTTGGCGGCGCTGCTGTGGCTGACCATCCACGAACCGGCGCGCCGTAATGCCGATGATGCCGCGCCGCCACTGGGACAGGTGTTGCGCAGGGTCGGGCGCTCGCCGTCCTTCGTCAGCTTTACCTTGGGTAGCGGCATGGTCGCGTTGGTCGGTTTTGGCTTGAACCTGTTTCTGATCCCGCTGCTGATCCGGCGTTTTGGCTTTGATCTCAAATCGGCCGCGCTGACTTTTGCTTTGACATTTAGCATGGCAACGGCGCTGGGCGGGGTGGTTGGCGGGATGATTGCTGATCGTTTCGCTAGCGATCATCACCATCGCTATGGTTTGTTGCCGATGGCCGCGTCCATGCTGGCTTTGCCGCTCTATTTGGCGGCGATTCATCAGGACAATTGGCGGATAATGGCGGGGCTATTGTTCGCCGCCACCTTCAGCCTCTATGCTTTTTTGCCAACAATTATGACCGTAACCCAGCGGTTGGTCGAACCACGAATGCGAGCGACGGCAGCGGCTGTCCATGCCTTTGGTCAAACCGTGTTCGGACTGGGTCTGGGGTCCGGGTTTCTTGGCTTGATGAGCGATTGGCTGGCCCGCCGCGCCTATGGGGCTGGCTATAGCCAGCTGTGTCTGACCAAGGGACAGGTTCCCAGCGCGCTGTGCCGCATGGCTTCGGGCACCGGCTTGCAACAGGCGCTGCTGTTGCTGGGCCTGTTTTTGCTGTTGGCTATTGCCTGTTATTGGGTTGCCGCCCGCCATATCGCCGGTGAAATTGCTGCTATTGAATCGCCGCCGCTGTAATGCCCGCCTTTATAATGTCCGCGCAATCCAATCATCCAGCTGCGCCCAATGCTGCGCCCGCGTTCCGGCAAAGTTTTGGCAATGGGCCGCACTATCTAAAATCTGCAATTCCACCGCAGCTGCCCCGCTGAAATAGCCCAGTTCTTGCTGCGGCGCAGGGCTGGTGTCCACCACGCTTTGCACCACCAACACCGGCACCGCAATCCGCGCTGCCGCATCGTGAACAATCCCCGGGGTGAATGCTGCACGCCCCATGGTAACCGGCGTCGCCGAAGCATGGGCCTCATCCGCCTCGATCAATGCCATTGGCACATCATCGGCATAAAACAACCGCCGCATCGGCGTGCGTGGGGTGGCGATATAGCCGCTGGTGGGCATCCCCGCTTGCAGACTGGCGACATCAGTATCGCCCAAAATCATCGGCTGATTGGCCCAGCCCAATACCGCCACGCGGTCAAAAATCGGATCATCGGCAGCTTGGGCGATAATCATCATCCCGCCCATCGAATGACCAACCCCGGTAACACCAACCGGCCCGCCCCAATCGGCAATCACT
>JBEAOQ010000241.1:0-2708 GCA_041164845.1 Pseudomonadota bacterium
TGGGGTCTATCGGCTCTGATGATGCTCATTTCTGTCCCCACTGCCAATATTGCAAAAAATCTTACTGGAAACCTCCTCATGGCTGACCAAAATTTCGACTACGACCTCCTCGTCATGGGCGCTGGCCCCGGCGGCTATGTTGCCGCCATCCGCGCTGCGCAATTGGGGCTGAAAGTCGCCTGTGCCGAGGGCCGCGCCACGCTTGGCGGCACCTGTCTCAATGTCGGCTGCATCCCATCCAAAGCCTTGCTCCACGGCTCGGAATTATACGAAGAAGCCCATGGTGGCACCCTTGCCAAATTCGGGGTCAAGACCGGCAAGGTCGAACTAGACCTGCCGGTGTTGCAAGGCGAAAAGCTGGCGGCGGTCAAGGAACTGACCACCGGCATCGAATTTTTGTTCAAGAAAAACAAGGTGACATGGTTGAAAGGCTATGCCCAGTTTACCGATGTGCATACTGTGTCGATCAATGGCGCAAACGTCACCGCCCAAAATATCCTGATCGCCACGGGCTCATCTGTCACCGCTCTGCCGGGCGTTGCCGTCGATAATGATAAGGGCATCGTGGTCGATTCCACCGGCGCTTTGGCTCTGTCACGTGTCCCCGATCATCTGGTCGTTATCGGCGGCGGGGTTATCGGCTTGGAACTTGGCTCGGTGTGGCGGCGGCTGGGGGCCAAAGTCACGGTGGTCGAATATCTCGATGCACTGCTGCCCGGCATGGACGGCGAAGTGCGCAAAGAAGCGGGTAAGCTGTTCAAAAAACAGGGCATGGAATTGCGCCTCTCAACCAAAGTCACCGGCGTTTCCGTCAAAGGCAAAAAGGCCACCCTCACCCTTGAACCATCATCAGGCGGCACCGCTGAAACGCTGGACGCCGATTGCGTGCTGGTTGCCATTGGCCGTCGCCCGCATACCGATGGCCTCGGCCTCGAAACCATCGGCCTGATCCCCAACGCCCGTGGTCAAATCGAAACCGATCACAGCTTTCAAACCGCCGTCGCTGGCGTCTGGGCGATTGGTGATGTCGTGCCTGGCCCGATGTTGGCGCATAAAGCCGAAGACGAAGGCATTGCCGCCGCCGAATTTATCGCCGGGCAAACCGGCATCGTCAACCACGCGGTCATCCCCGGGGTGGTTTATACCATGCCCGAAATTGCCGGTGTCGGCCTGACCGAGGAAGCCGCCATCGCCGCCGGACACAGTATCAAACTGGGCAAATTCCCGATGATGGCCAACAGCCGCGCCAAAACCAACCGCGAAGGTGACGGCTTTGTCAAAGTCATCGCCGATGCCGCAACCGACCGCGTGCTTGGCGTGTGGATCATCGCTTCCCTGGCCGGAACCATGATCGCCCAAGCCGCACAGGCCATGGAATTTGGCGCGACCAGCGAAGACATCGCCTACACCTGCCACGCCCACCCCACCCACAGCGAAGCGTTAAAAGAAGCGGCGATGGCGGTGATGGGCAAGCCGATTCATATGTAAGGTTGGAACGAACCCTATTGCGCCCCGCTTGAGGGCAGGGCAATCGCATATGGCTTTTGTGGTGGCAAAGGAATTTAATGCGCGCAGAGGCGCAGAGACGCCGAGAGTTTGTGCCAAGCCGCAGGCTCATTTGAGATACGCTTACATAAAAGCCCATAGAACTATTTCTCTGCGTCTCTGCGCCTCTGCGCGAACCGCTTCTTCCTTTCATATCGGCCATATGCGATCGCCGTAACCTCAAGCGGGAAGCTTGCGGAGCCACTTATCTCCTACGGTAGGGGCGACCCATTGCAATCACTCCATCAGCCATTAACCCCACAAACCAATCTTAACCATTCCCCCCTAAAACCATGTCCATGTGGACTCTCGTTTCCCTCCCGACATTGATCGTCACCCTGATTCTCATTATCATCGAGCGGCGGCATAATCCGGCCAGCACAGATTGGCTGCATAATCTGGAAACATGGGGCATTGCGCGGCTGACCGCGATTAGCGTGCTGCCGCTAGTGCCGCAATTGCACTATGCCGCGCTGGTTGATGGGGCGAAATTGCCTTTTTGGCTGGCCCTGCCGCTGTTTGTGGTGGTCATCGACCTTGGCGAATATGTCTTTCACCGCGCCCAGCACAGGATCCCCTTTATGTGGGCGATGCATTCGCTGCATCACAGCGATCCTGACATGAATGTGCTGACCAGCCAGCGCCATTTCTGGGGCGATCAATTTATCAAGGCGCTGACCATCTGGCCCGCCAGCATGATGATAATCGGCCCCACCCCCGCGATGATCGGCGCATTTGGCCTGATTAGCCTGTGGAATTTGGTGCTGCACAGCCGCTTGCCAATCAATTTTGGCCGCTTGTCATGGCTGCTTAATACCCCAAGCTACCATCGCCGCCACCATTCAAGGCTGCCCGAACATTATGACACAAATTTCGCCGCGCTGTTTCCCATATTCGATGTCATCTGCGGCACCTATTACCGCCCGACCAGCTTTCCGCCGACGGGATTGGAGCGGCACCCCGAAGGGCTGGCCGAAGTTATCGCTTGGCCGCTGATTTGGGACAAAAAACTGTCGGAGAATCAGCAGAATTACCGATTTTTATAATAGGCCGCACGCGTATTGCCCCAATAGATCAGCGCCGCGCCAACCGAGGCCAAAATCGCGCCCCATAGCGCCCATTGTTTGTCATTGGCCATAAAGCTGTTGAGAAAGGCGATGTTA
>JBEAOQ010000242.1:0-3052 GCA_041164845.1 Pseudomonadota bacterium
CAGGGCGAACACCTGGAACCACAAAAAAGCACTTGGGCCACAGCTTTTTGGCCGCAGCGACTTCGGCTCCTGAACAGACTACCCCGTCAAGTCCCGCTTCTTTGGCAAGCAGGGTCAGCCGTTCTACCTGTTTGTGCGAATCAGTCCCGACGCCAATCGATTCGAGATCGCTGTCGTCAAGGCTGGTCAGCACCGTCACGCCAACCACCTTTGTTCCTGAAGGGGCCGCCGCCTTGGCGTCTTCCATCATCGCCAGGCCGCCGGCGGCATGAACCGTGACAATTGCTGGCTCCAGCGGACGCAGGGCCTGCATCGCCTTGCCAACGGTATTGGGAATATCGTGCATTTTGAGGTCGAGGAAAATCGGCAAGCCAAATTTGCCCATTTCGCGCACCCCGGCCCGGCCATTGGCGCTGAAAAATTCCAGTCCCAGCTTGATCCCGCCGACATGGGCCTTGACCCGTGCTGCAATGTCTTTGGCCCGTTCAAGGTCAGGCGTGTCGATGGCGACATAAATGGGTGAACTCATGATACCCCCGGTGGCACCGCAATCGGTGCGGCTGATGGCGCGATAGTGCCGGATAGCGGACCCGGATTGGCGAGCGGGGGCGGCGTTGGCAAGGTGATATCCGATAACGCCCGTTCGGCTGAATCAAGTTTGCGCTTTAAATTCCAGCGGGTGGCGCGGTGGAGCAAAAATGTCGGCAACAGGCCGAGCAAAAAAGCAGCGATAATAACCACAGGCAATTTGGTATCCAGCACCTGGTTGCCCCACAGATTGACCGAGATCGGCAACCAGTTGCGGACGGAAAACAGCGCGACCGCAACCGCAATCAACACCCAGAGCAACGTCTTTAAAAACCGCATGCGAAATCCCGACATTATCTTTTTGTGATCGCAGTCTAGTCCGCCAAAGGCCCTGCTGCAATCTCACGGCGCAGTGTAGCACATAATCCGCGAACTTTCGAGAGTTTCAGTTGCTCTTCGTCAAGAATCGAAAGCAGCAAATTGCGCTTCAACCTGCCAATCTCCTCGGCGGGAATCGTCTCGGGGTCCGGTGCCGACGATAAAATGATATCAAACAGCCGGTCCGCTCCGTTCAACCGGCCCCACAAATAATCATTTTCGCGATAGGTGCGGCTGAAAAAGGCACCGAAGCTGTTGAATTCAGTGCCTTTCAGCATTGCATCGACCCCGCCGGTGCGGATCGCCACGGCATCATCAGGTGAAATCCGGTCAACCTTGATCGGGTCAAATTCGTCGAGATCCTCGCCATGTGATAGCGATAGGGTGCTGATGTCAAAATAGGGGAAACCAAGATAGGCAAACAGGACGACTCGCCTTTCTTCGCGCGGGCAGGCCGCAAAGGCTTCGGCCAACGCGACGTCAGTTGCTTGATCCAATTCAGAAAGGCCCCGTTTGGAGGCAATGGCGTTAAGCAATGTTGCGATCATGTCGCGCGGCAAAGGATCAAAAAAATCGGTGCCTTGCCGATCAAGATAGGCGGCTAGCAGAGTAAACAGGGCGGTCCGCAACGGATCAACCGAGGCCGGTTCTAGTTCCTGGCTCGCAACCAGATTGGATAAGGTTCGCACGACGAAACGGATGCGCCTGATCCGGAAATTGAGATCATGAGCGCGAAAAAAAGCAATTGTCGATTCGCTTGCCGATCTGGTCTGGGCATTCCAGACCTTGTCAGCGCCCCTCGCGCGCACTTCGGCCCAGATCGACTGGCGAAACGATTCAAAGGCAGCGCCCGTCAGGGGCGGATCTTGCCGGGCGGCAACTTGGGCCAGTTCCTCGACAATGCCTGACAATTTCATATGGGCATAAGAGGCATAAAAGAAACCGGCATCGCGCGCGGCACCCGATTGCGCCTTGGCGCGCCATTGATCGAGCCGCTTTGGATTCGGGCGATCAAGGAAAAAGGTGCGGCCAAACAACTGCTCAATGGCCGATTCGACACCCGGACGGACCGATTCGACTATGCGCTGCATCCGCCTGATCCGCGCTGACCGTTCTTCGATCGCCTCAAGACTGTCGCGGATGGGCTGTTCGCGCGGGATATCGGACATGGCCCCAAAGATCGTCCCGAGAAAACTGGGAAGCTTGCTGCCACCGCCCCGGCCGAGCGATACGCCACGACGACCGGGTTTGGGATCAATATAGACAAAGCGCCGGTCTACTTCGCGCCGCGCGGGGCGATTGGGCAGGGCAGCAATGGCCGGGCGAAAGGGGGCATTGGCCAACACAGAACCGTCAATTAAAATGGTTTCTTCCGGATCGGACTGGCCAGCCAGCGCGTGAGCCAGGAACGCTCGCCTGGTTGGCCATTCGCGCCTTCTTAGCGACAGGACAGAGTCAAGTTCAGAGACATTGAATGGCGGAAATGCACCGGGAAAACTCGCCGTTGCCCGCGCAGCAAAGGTTAGCCCGGCGGTGTCGCCCAAACCCGTGCCCGTGTCACGAAAGGATAGGGTCAGCCGGTGTTCGTTTTCCTGCGCTTCAACTGGCGTGTTGAGTTTCAGCCGCGTCGGGTACCCGAAAAAGTCGGTGACGGTCACAAACAGATCAAGCGGTTGACGCTCTGGCAACAGACGCGGCCCGACTGGTTGCGCCGCCATGGCGTCAAACGCATCGAGCAGCATTGTTGAAAACCCAGCACCGCCAAACGGCGGTTCAAACCAGCGGGATCTTACAAAATGAGAGAGTTTGGTGCGAATTTCGGTTTCGATTGCACCATCCGCGGCGCCGCGTGACTCGTCGCGGCGGCGGAATGCCGCCCAAGCGATGGGTGCCGCCCAGATTTTGGAAAAGGCCGAATCGGGCCGGGCATCAGGGTCGAGCAGCTTGTCAATATCGGCATTGTCGAGCCAAAGCGCTGTCAAAGGCTCCAGCGATTGGCCAGAGGCAATGGCTTGGGCCAGGAATACGCCATTGATTCCCCCCGCACTGGCTCCTGCGATAATGTCGGGCAACACCCTGATTCTTACGCCATTGTGATCCAGAATGCACTTTAATAATGCGGCATAGTGATTTGAAACAGCGGTAT
>JBEAOQ010000243.1:0-6144 GCA_041164845.1 Pseudomonadota bacterium
CTGTTTTTGGTGATGGCCTTTTTGCTGTTGCGGCGGCGTTTTCGCCCGAGGGGTTCGGTATGAATTGGCTGTGGATCATTGCGCTGGCGCTGGCGGCATTTGTCCCGCTGGCCTATTTGTGTCGGCATCAGGCGGGTGCTTGGCAAATCAATGCGGTGGCCCTGCTGTTGGGATTGACCGGTTATGCTTTGCAGGGGCAGGTTGGATTGGCCGGTTCGCCGCAATCACTGGCTGCACCGCCAGTGGTTTCATCCGATGCACTGATCGCCATGCGACTGGCATTGGCGGATCGGCCCAATGGTAACCCCGATCACTTTGTGACAATGGCCGATGCCATGACGCGGCATGGGCAATTTGCCGATGCCATCGCGATGTTGAACAGCGCGGTTGCAAGCGAACCGGATAATGGCGATGCTTGGCTGGCGCTGGCGAATAATTTGGTCAGCCATGCTGATGGAGGATTGTCGCCAGCGGCATTATTGGCCTTTCGGCGGGCGGAACAGGTCGATCCAACCGCGCCTGGCCCAAAATTTTTCCTTGGTTTGGCCCTGATTGGTGAGGGCCGCGTGGCGGAAGGGCGGGCATTGTGGCAGGCGGCGCTGGATCACGGAGCCAAAGATGCGCGGTGGCGGGCCGATTTGGCGCAGAAATTGGCGCGGCTGGATGGCTTATTGGCGATGCAGCGGGGCCAATAGGCCGATTGCAGGGGACGATACACAGTGCTAAGCGGCGCCCCTTGGCTGTGCAATTGCAGCGCAGGGGCAAGATGGGGTCGTAAGTTTGATGAGCCAGTCAGTCAGCGAAGAAGCCGCAGTATACGCGGCCCCACCAGAGAGTGAGCCAAAAGTGCCGACCGTGGGTCATGGGCATCAGGGGGGTGGCCTGTTGAAGATGGCGGTGGGCGCGATTGGGGTGGTGTTTGGCGATATTGGCACCAGTCCGCTCTATGCCATGCGCGATACATTCGCCGGCCATCATAAATTGCCGCTCGATCAGACGCATATTTTTGGCATTGTCAGCCTGATGTTTTGGTCGATGATGGTGATAGTGACCCTGAAATATGTTACGATTATTATGAAGGCGGATAACAAGGGCGAGGGCGGTTCGCTGGCCCTGTTGGCGCTGATAAATCAGAATGTGTCGGGCAAAAAATGGTCGGCAGGCATTGTTTTGCTTGGGGTTTTTGCCACCGCGCTGTTCTATGGTGATTCGATGATAACCCCTGCGGTGTCGGTGTTAGGCGCGATTGAAGGGCTGGCGGTTTATGAGCCGGGCTTGGCACGGATGGTTGTGCCGCTGGTGGTAGGGATTTTGATTTTCCTGTTTTTTATCCAAAGTCGGGGCACCGAAAAAGTGGCCAATTTCTTTGGGCCGGTGATGTTGCTTTATTTTGCGGTGATCTCGGTTTTGGGGATTATCAGCATTATGGCGATGCCCAATGTCATGTTCGCGCTAAGTCCGCATTATGCGGTGAACCTGTTTTTGAATGACCCTATGCGCGGATTTTTGGCTATGGGGTCGGCGGTTTTGGCGGTGACCGGGGCCGAGGCGCTCTATGCCGATATGGGGCATTTTGGTCGGCCACCGATTCGCGTCTCGTGGTTGGTGTTTGTTTTGCCGGCATTGGTGATGAATTATTTGGGGCAAGCATCGTTGTTGATGCGGCATCCCGCTGCGCTGCAAAGCCCATTTTATTTGTTGGCCCCTGAATGGTTTCAATGGCCATTATTGATTATTGCCAGCATGGCGGCGGTTATCGCGGCACAGGCGGTGATTTCCGGCGCATTTTCGGTCACACAACAGGGCATTCAGCTGGGCTTTATGCCGCGTATGACGATCAAACATACCAGCGAAAAAGCGGCGGGGCAGATTTATATTCCGGCGATAAATTGGGGCCTGATGATCGCGGTGATTATTTTGGTGCTGATGTTCCAGCGGTCATCGAATCTTACCGCCGCCTATGGCATTGCGGTGACGGGCGCGATGTTGATCGACAATTTCTTGCTGGCGGTGGTGTTGTTCCATCTGTGGAAATGGAAGCCTTGGATGTCAATTCCACTGCTGGGTCTATTTTTTGTGATGGATGGCGCCTATTTGGGCGCAAACCTGACCAAAATTCCCGACGGTGGCTGGGTGCCTTTGGCGATGGGGCTGGGGATTTTTACCCTGTTAACGACATGGTCACGCGGGCGGGCGCTGATGCGGCAAAATATGGCCGAGGGGACTATTCCTATCGAAGTCTTTGCCAAAAGCGCCATGTCGAGCGCGGCACGGGTATCGGGCACGGCGATTTTTATGGCCAGCAGCAGCGCCGGTGTGCCTTCGGCTTTGCTGCATAATATCAAACATAACAAAGTGTTGCATGAGCGGGTGGTGATCCTGACGGTGAAAATTCAGGATGAACCTTTTGTCGATGCCGCTGATTTGTATAAGGTTGAGGATCTGGGGCAGGGGTTTTATCGCTTGACCTTGCGCTTTGGTTTTCTGGAGGAAACCGATGTGCCATCCGCGTTGAAACAGGTAAAAATGTGCGGTGGATCGTTTGATATGATGAAAACCAGCTTCTTTTTGTCGCGGCAAACTTTGTTGCCCTCATCCAAGCCCGGAATGGCGCTGTGGCGTGAAAAACTGTTCGCTTGGATGCTGCGTAATGCGGCTTCGGCGATGGAGTTTTTCCGGCTGCCGACCAATCGTGTGGTGGAACTGGGCAGTCAAGTTGAGATTTAGGGCAAGTTGAGATTTAGGGCAGGTTGAGATTTAGGGCAGGTTGAGATTTAGATTATGATACGCCATCACGTTTTTTTCTGGTTGAAATCATCCGGCGATGTGGTGGCCAGAGATCGTTTGATTGCCGGTTTGCGCAAGTTGGCAGACATTGATCTGGTTCGTGAATTGCATGTCGGAACAGCCGCTGGAACCGGGCAACGCGATGTTGTCGATCAGAGTTTTGATGTTTCCGAGCTTATGTATTTCAATTCGGCCAACGATCAGGATGCTTATCAACTTCACCCACTTCACATAGAATTCGTCCGAGAATGCGAGCAGCTTTGGGACAAAGTGGTTGTGTATGATACGGTTGATGTGTGAGGCAGGGCGATAGCTGATGGCCAGAGCTGACCGACTGGACCGTTTGGATCGACGCCGCGTTGATCTGGAAGCGGAATATCAAGCAGCATTGATCGCCGCATTGGAACGCTGTGCGGCGGGGGCTTGGGGGCTGTTTGGCCATAGCAATGACAAGGCTATGCGCGCCAAATGGGCGCCGGTGATTGCCGAATTGACGCAGATGGGCGCGGATATTGCCGACATGCGCGCACAATTGGCAATGGACGATTATGCGCTGCATCCGGAGTTTTTGGCATCACGCGGGCCAGTGGCGAGCAATGCCATGGGCGAGCCGAAGCAAGCACAGGCATGGTTGGCGCGAATTGTGGCTGACATTACATAACAAAAAGGCGCGACATCCCGCAGAATGCCGCGCCTGATTGGTTTTCCTAGCTACCGGTGTTACGGCAGATTAGCGCTAGCCATGCAATACAGCATCGGCAGCGACAGCAGCAGATTGGTGCGGCTGGCGAACAGCGCACGCGGACCAGCGGCGGCTTTTTCTTCGGCGGTGGCGTCAACGATGCCGAGAATTTTCTTTTGCGCGGGCCAAATGATAAACCACACATTGAACGCCATAATGATGCCCAGCCACATGCCAATTCCGATCAGCGCCACTTGGCCGTGGCCACTTAAGCTCATGGCTTCATGGACATAGCCCTTTAAAGTGGCGACAGTTAGGCCGGTGATAAGCGTCAGCAGCGCGGCCCAGCGGAAGAAGAAGAACACTTTGGGCGCGATATGGCCGGTGATCGCCGGTTTGAGATCGGCGGGGATTTTTGGCATAGTCGGCACTTGGACAAAATTGAGGTAATAGAGCAAACCAATCCACAAAATGCCAAAAAACACATGCAACCAGGTGAAAATCACCGTGCCATCCACCGGGATATTGGCGTTAAAATGCCACATCAAGAAAACAGCGAGAGCCAAGCCGACCCCCAGCACCGCGTGAAGATTTCCGAAAAACTTGGCCATAAAATTCCCCTATTGGCTGTTATATTGCGACCGCTTTCACTCTGCTTACTTTCCAGCGGTGTGCGCTATTATTGCCGCATTAACCGCATTTGTCACCCCCATTATTCGGGTGATTTTTGCGAAGGTGAATCCTCCGCCCCCAGCCCATGCCGCATCAGCATCGGCACATGGGCAAAGGTGAAAATCAGCGACAGTGGCATAAACACCACCAGCTTGGCGCGCAGCCATTGGTCGAAAGTGAACCAATTGCTATAAGCGAAGGCTTCGTTGAGCAGTGCCAGAAACACGAAAAACACCGCCCAATTGCGCGATAATTTCGTCCAGCCTTCATCGCTAAGCCCGTCAAAGGCACTGGCCAACAATGTTTTTAGCAGGGGCTTGCCGCGAAATAATCCCCAAAACAACACGGCGGAAAACAGGGCGTAAACCGCCGTAGGTTTGTGGCGGATCCAGCGCTGATCCTGAGTATACACGGTCAGCGCACCGAAGCCGCAGACCAGAACAGCGGTCAGCCACAGCATCGGCTCGATCCGCCCCAAACGCCATTTGGACAGAATAAGCGCAATCACCGTCGCGATGATAAAGACCAGCGTGCTCTTGGTCACGGCCAGAACTTCGCCAATCGCTTGATCGGCATGGGCAGGGCGTAGCAGGCGATAGGCGATGAAGAAGGCCAAAACCGGCCCATAATCTATCAGCAGTTTGAGCCATGCGGGTGCAGATTTTTGCGGAGCGGCCTCGGTCATGCGGCTACTCCGGCAATAACCCGCGCCACCAGATCGGCATCGAACGGGCGCAGATCGTCGATTGTTTCGCCGACGCCAATCGCATGGATCGGCAGGCCATATTGTTCGGCAGCGGCGACCAACACCCCACCGCGTGCGGTGCCATCTAGCTTGGTCATCACCAATCCCGTGACCCCCGCCACTTCGCGGAAAATTGCAATTTGTTGCAAGGCGTTTTGTCCATTGGTGGCATCCAATACCAGCACCACATCATGTGGGGCTTCGGGGTTAATTCGGCCCAAAACGCGATGGATTTTGGCCAATTCATCCATCAATTCACGTTTATTATGCAGCCGTCCAGCGGTATCAACGATCAGGACATCGCTGCCTGTATCACTGGCCAATTTTACCGCGTCAAACACGATGCTGGCCGGGTCGCCGCCCTCTGGCCCGCGCATAATCGGGATATTTAGCCGCTCGGCCCAGATCGCCAGTTGGCCGATAGCGGCGGCGCGAAAAGTGTCACCCGCTGCCAGCATCACCGCGTAATCCTGTTCTTGAAACAGATGCGCCAGCTTGGCGATGGTGGTGGTTTTGCCGCTGCCATTAACCCCGATCACCAGCACCACATGCGGGCGAGGGAAGGCGGTAATTTCCAGCGGTTTGGCGACGGGGCGCAGAATTGCCGCGATTTCTTCGGCCATAGCCAAGCGGATCGATTCGCCGTCAGCCCCGCGTTCAAAACGCTTTTCCGCCAGCCTGTCGCGGATACGCGATGCGGCGCGGGGGCCAAGATCGGAGAGGATCAGCGCGTCTTCTAGGGCATCCAATTGCGCCAGATCCAACCGGACATTGCCGATAATTCCGGTCAGATTTTCGGTGAGTTTTTCGCTGGTTTTGCGAAAACCGCCGAAAAGCCGCTCGCTCCAGCTTTTATTTTCGGCGCTCATGCTAAATATCCGTCAATGATTTGGGTGGGGGTGAAATTGATTATGCGTCCGGCAGGGGTGTTGGCGGGCAAGCGGATACGGGCAAAATTTTCAGCGTGGCCGGTGCCGTCACGTTCGGATAAAATATTGAAATTATGTCCAATTAAACTATTAAGCCAGTCATTGCGCACCTCTTGCGCCACGGCGCGCAGGTCGGCGGCGCGGGATTTTATCAGCGATTTGGCATGTTGGGGCATCCGAGCGGCGGGGGTGTGGGCGCGGGCGGAGAAGGGGAAGATATGCGCGTGAACTATGGGTAATTCCCGGATTAGGCTGATGTTTTGGGCGTGGGCGGCGTCATCTTCGGTCGGGAAACCGGCGATAAGGTCGGCTCCCACCGCCAGATCGGG
>JBEAOQ010000244.1:0-5621 GCA_041164845.1 Pseudomonadota bacterium
CAAGCCTGCGTCTATGATTTTGCGCAATTGGTGCACAGTTTGGGCAAAGATCATGTAACCATCCTTGCCCACTCCTTGGGCGGCAGCATCGCCACCTATTTCACCGGCCTCTATCCGGATAAGGTCAGCAAATTCATCAGCATCGAAGGGATTGGGCCTTCTGCTGCACAAATTTCCGCGCGCGATGCCACCCCCTATCCCGAACGGATGCGCGAATGGATCGACAACAAACGCAAAGCGGCTGGCCGCATCCCGCGCCGTTATCCCAACATCGAAGCCGCTTATGCGCGGATGAAAGAAGAAAACAGCTTTCTGACCGATGCCCAAGCACGGCATTTAACCATCCACGGTATCAGCCGCAACGAAGACGGCAGCTATAGCTGGAAATTCGACAATTACCTGAATGTCTGGTCAGTGTCCGATTTTGAACAAGAAGTCGTCCATGATCTGTGGCGGGCCATCACCTGCCCGATGCTGATGTTCTATGGCACCGAAAGCTTCGCCACCAACCCCGAACGCGACGGCAGAATGCAATATTTCAACACCGCTCGGGTGATCGAATATGAAAAAGCTGGGCATTGGCTGCACCACGATCAGTTTGATCGGTTTATGGGCGATGCGAAGGCGTTTTTGGCGGAGTAGATTGATGGGTTGCGCAATTCTAGTTGGAGCAAATGGCGGAATTGGTCGCGCCCTTGCCTCGCATTTAACGGCATCAGGCAATTTTACCAAGGTGATCTGCCTTGCGCGTGATAGCGTCCCGCCTCTGGATATTTGTGATTCCAATTCTATAGCCTATGCAGCCCAACATATTACCACCCTCAACATACCCATTCATCTGATACTTATCGCCACAGGATTGCTTAGCACGGCTGAATTACAACCCGAAAAGAGTTGGCGTGATCTCGATGCCAAAAATCTGGAACAGCTATTTGCTGTAAACACCATTGGCCCTGCCATTATCATGCGCTATTTTTTGCCTTTGCTCCCGCGTGAAGGCAGATGCGTTTTCGCCGCATTGTCAGCCCGTGTCGGCAGCATTGGTGATAATCAATTGGGTGGCTGGTATGGCTATCGTGCGGCAAAATCGGCACTTAACCAAATCATACATACCGCCGCCATCGAACTGTCGCGCAAAAATCCCGCATCTGTCTGTGTGGCACTCCATCCCGGCACAGTGGCAACCGATCTATCAGATCCCTTTGCGAAATCTGGGTTAGATGTGCAAACACCCCATGAATCAGCCAGCAAATTATTGGCGGTTATTGATGGACTTAGCCCAGAAAATAGCGGTGGTTTTTTTGATCAATTCGGCAAACCAATCCCCTGGTAAACTGCCTGACACATCTCACCCCTCCCCCAACACCTCCCGCAACCGCTCCCTAACCCCATCATCCGCGCCCAAAACCTGCGCCAAATACCCATCCTCGCTACCATATTCCGCCGTCACAGCGGCAAAGGCGGCATCCAAATATTCCGCTTCCACCCCCATCATCACCGCCATCACTTCCGGCGACATATCCGCGCCGCGCTCCCCAATCGCCGCTGCCCCTGCGGCAATCCGCGCCGCCACATCACCGGCGCTGTTGGTCAGCAAATAATCCGCCATCACGTCATCGCGATGCACGCCCACACTGCGCTGCACCATCGCCACCGCTATGCCGGTGCGGTCTTTTCCGGCCATGCAATTCACCAGCGAAACCACTTTCCCAGCCGCCAATTCCACCAGCATCACTTTAATCGCCGCCGTTAATCCGGGCCGAAACACAATCTTCTCATACGACCGGCGCATATTTTCCCGCATCGTCACCGGATCGCGCCGCACGCTCCCACTACCCCCATCCCCACTACCCCCAACCACCGGCAAAGAAGCCCCCACCCGCTGCACATTGGCCGGTTCATCCGCACTCAAAAACACCCGCCCGGCAAAACCATCGGGCCGCGCACAGGGATGGCTCAACCGCTCTCGCGTGGAACGCAGATCAAACACCGCCCCCAACTCCAACGCCGCAATCCGCACCAAATCCGCCGCACTCGCGCCATAATGCTGGCCCGACCGCCACAATACCCCGCGCCGCAACCGTCCGCCGCCCGCCAGCGCATATCCGCCATAATCGCGGAAATTATGCACCCCCTCCAGCTCTAAAACGCGGGTCTCATCCATCGTCACATTTGTCATCCCCGTCGCCCACCCCTGTCGCCCCACAGCGATTGGCTTATTTCAACGGCTTGCGAAACCGCAGGACAAATTGATCGGTCTTGCCGCGAATCCCGCTCTCTATCACTTTCAACGTATGATTATCCGCCGGATGCCGCAGCATGTCACTCCGCGCCTCCAACTTAAATCCTGCCGCTTCCACTTCTTGAATCACCGCCGCCATTTCAATCCGGTGCAAAGTGCTGGTGGCGCTCACCCCGACACCCACCCCTGCTTCATGGTCACCAACCAAAAACACCCCGCCCTTTTTCAACGTGGCGAAAGCCGCCCGCCCGATCAACACCGCCGCATCGCTGTCGCCAATCTTTTGATTCTTGAAATCATGGTAATTTTGCGTGGTCCAGACCAAATCCACTGGCTCCGGTGCCAATTTCTCTCCGGTGGGAACTTTGGTCAGACTGACATTGCCATGCGCCTTGGCCCAAGCCTCGACCGCAGGCGCAGGCCGCGACGAGCTGGTATAGACATAGCCGTGCTCGCCGACCGCCAAACTTAACAGCCGGGTAAAATATCCCCCGCCCGGCGAAATTTCGGCGATTTTCATCCCCGACCGCACACGGGCAAAAGCCAACATTGCGGCTGGCTTGCGATCGGCATCGCGCGTCACATCCTCGGCTGAACGCTCGCCACTGGCCACCACTGCGGCATAGGGCGCAACTTTGGTCGCCCCCACATTACTAAGCCCTACCCCGCTCACCACCACACCAACAACCGCAGCCACGCTCAGAAATTTACGCATATCACACTCCCATACACAGATATTTCAGTTCCATATAATCATCCAGACCATGCCGCGAACCCTCGCGCCCCAGCCCGCTTTGCTTAATCCCGCCAAATGGGGCAACCTCGGTGGAAATCAGGCCGGTGTTAATCCCGACAATCCCCGCCTCCAAAGCCTCACCCACCCGCCAAACCCGCGCCATATCCCGCGCATAAAAATAGCTGGCCAGGCCAAATTCGCTGTCATTGGCCAAGGCAATCGCCTCATCCTCGCGGTGAAACCGGATAACCCCGGCCAATGGCCCAAAAGTCTCCTCCCGCGCCAATTTCATATCGGGCTTGACCTCGCTGACCACCGTCGGCTGGAAAAATGTCCCGCCCAATGCGTGGCGCGATCCACCGGCCAGCAATTTGGCCCCGCCCGCCAGCGCATCGGCCAGATGCTCCTCGACCTTGGCCACCCCCGCTTCGTCAATCATCGGGCCAACCGTCACCCCGTCATCCATGCCATAGCCCACCGCCATAGCCGAGGCCCGCGCCGCCAGTTTGGTGACAAATTCATCATAGACCGCATCCTGCACATAAAAGCGGTTGGTGCAAACACATGTCTGCCCACAATTGCGAAATTTGGAAATCAGCGCGCCTTCGACTGCCGCATCGACATCGGCGTCATCAAACACAATAAATGGCGCATTTCCGCCCAATTCCATGCTGACTTTCTTGACCGTTTCGGCACATTCGCGCAACAGCTGCACGCCAATTTCGGTCGATCCGGTAAAAGTTACTTTGCGCACCGCCGGATTGCGGGTCAGCTCGCCGCCAATCGCCCGCGCACTGCCAGTCACCACATTGAACACCCCCGCCGGCACCCCCGCCTGCTCGGCCAGCACCGCCAAAGCCAACGCCGAATAAGGCGTCGCCGAAGCCGGTTTCAACACCATGGTGCAGCCCGCCGCCAGCGCCGGCCCCAATTTGCGGGTAATCATCGCACAGGGGAAATTCCACGGAGTAATCGCCGCCACCACGCCTATAGGTTGTTTCAGCGTGATAATTCGCCGATCCGCCGCATGGCTGGGCACCACCTCGCCATAGGCGCGCTTGCCCTCCTCGGCGAACCATTCAATAAATGACGCGCCATAGGCGATCTCGCCCTTGGCCTCGGCCAGAGGTTTGCCCTGTTCGCGGGTCAGCAATTCGCCCAAATTATCCTGATTGTGCATCATCAATTCAAACAGGCGGCGCAAAATCTTCGCCCGATCGCCCGCTGTGCGCGCCCGCCAAGCTGGCAAAGCCGCCTCGGCCGCCGCAATCGCTCGCGCTGTTTCCGCCTGCCCCATATTGGGCACCGTGCCCATAACCGCACCCTTACCGGGATCATTCACCTGAATCACTCCGCCGCCATCGGCATCCAACCATTGCCCATTGATAAAACATTGTTGGCGCAGCAGATGGGTAAAACTCATGCAAAATCCTTAACTTACAAACTCCGTTTAACCCCCGCCTGTGCTGGGAGCGGACGGCCAAATTTCAAACAAAACCCTACCCGTCCCCATCCCAACTGGCAAGCAAACCCCACAAAAACGCCACTTCGCTACAGCGATACCACATTTCCCCCTTCCCGCCATTCATCAGGAGTGCCATGTAGCGACCATGACTCAATCACCCCAACCCTTACGCAACACCGCCAACCCCGCCCCCGTCCAACCCCACGGCAGCATCCGCCGCACCACCAGCATTGATGTCTCATGGCTGGGTGGGCCTGAAACTGCACGGAAAATGCATGGGCGCGCGCGTGATTTCATCCGCAACCCTGATGGCGCAGGCCAGATTTGCGCCGAAGCGCAGATGACCGCCGAGGTTAATATCGAACGCACCATCACCGAAATTTCCGCGCACCCAGCCCCGGCAAGGCTGGGTGAATTGGTCGGCCAACGCGGCGGCGGCCATCTGCGGATGGTATTGGCCCAAGTTTTGCCCGAATTATCCGCCAATGGCTCGCCGCTTTATCTGATATTGGATGATATTTCGGGCACCTCGCTGGTATCCAGCTGGGCTTGGAGCCTGTGGCAACCCGATGCAATGGACGCCCTGCGCCAAGCCATGCCCGATGGGACAATGAACAAGTTGCTGCAAGACCGCGCTGGCATTTGTCATGGGTTACAACTGGGCCACAGCGGCATGGACCCAACCCGCGAAAATTTTGGCGAAAACAGCGCCGATGGCAAAGAACTGCGCAATCCTGCCGATCCAGATGGCTGGCACAGCTTCCCCGAAATCAGCGGCATTTCCATGCGCCGCGCCCGTCGGATTGATGTCTGGCGCGATGCCACCAGCGGCCTGATCCACATCGACAGCGCCTTCCAAGACAGCGCCCCCGCTCCCACAGGTGGCCGCGCCGCACTGCATGAATACCGCCTCAGTGCCACGGTCGATGCCGCCACCCTGACCCTGCAATCCATCACCCCCGAACCGCGTGTTTTGCCCTTTCACGAATGTCCGGGCGCCGTGGCCAATGCCCTGAAAATGGCCGGAACATCACTGCATGACATCCGCGCCAAAGTGCTCACTGACCTACGCGGCACCGCCGGCTGCACGCATCTAAATGACGCCCTACGCGCCTTGGGCGAAGTGCCGATGATGCTGGAAAAACTACCCGCGTAATAACCTCACTAGAGCGGGCAGC
>JBEAOQ010000245.1:0-5253 GCA_041164845.1 Pseudomonadota bacterium
CGCGCACCGAATGCGCCATTGGCCCCGCCTGATCGAGCGAGGATGCAAAAGCGACAATCCCCCAACGGCTGCATCGGCCATAGGTTGGTTTAATCCCCGAAATGCCGGTAAAAGCCGCTGGCTGGCGGATTGACCCGCCGGTATCGGTGCCGGTGGCCGCCGGACATAACATCGCCGCCACCGCCGCGCTTGACCCGCCCGATGATCCGCCGGGGGCCATTGCCGCCACGTCACCATCTCGTCTCCACGGCGAAGTGACATTGCCAAAATAGGACGTCTCATTCGAAGACCCCATGGCGAATTGGTCCAAATTCAATTTGCCCAACATCCCCGCACCGGCATCCCACAATTTTTGCGACACGGTGCTTTCATATTCGGGGATAAACCCTTGCAAAATCCGGCTAGCGGCGGTGGTTTGCACCCCCTTGGTGGCGAATAAATCCTTCATGCCAATCGGCACACCGGCCAATTTGCCCAATGATTTGCCCGCCGCCCGATCGGCATCGACCCGCGCCGCCGCCGCATTGGCCAATTCCGGCGTGGTGACGATAAAAGCATTCAGCGCGCCCTGCGCATCCGCCACCGCCGCATTAAACGCCCCCGCCACTTCGCCAGCGGTATAATCGCCGCCCGCCACGCCATCACGGATTTCGGCGACGGTTAATTTGGTAAGTTCGCTCATAAATAATTCCAACTGTTCTGCTTAGACGCATCCCCAACCTGCTCCCCCGCGAAGGCGGGGGCCTGATGCAGATAAACGCTGACGCCGGAGACCCCCGCCTGCGCGGGGGAGCAATACAGGGCCGCCATGGTCACTCAATCACCTTCGGCACACCAAAAAAGCCATGCTCAGCCGCTGGGGCATTGGCCAGCACCGCATCGCGCTTGTCGCCGCCGGTCAGCGGATCGGCATTAATCACATCATCGCGCATTTTCAGCGTGTTGGGGATAACGGCGGTCATCGGCTCAACGCCGGTCACATCCACCTCCTCCAGCTGATCGACCCAAGCCAAAATCCCATTCAGCTCGCCGACCATCGCCGCCACTTCGCCATCGCTTAATTTAATCCGAGCCAGTGACGCAATTTTCGTCACAGTGGCGCTTTCAACAGACATAGAATACCCCGTTCAAAAAAAGTTACATGGGGGGCGCAGCGTCGCCCATATCGGGAATAGCTGCGCCAGCGCCAGCGCCAGCACCGGCACCGCCCTTTTGCCCAGCTTGCGCGCGGCGCATTTGTTCATACATCATCATCTGCTGCTGATATTGGCGGGCGTTCATAAATTCGATCAGCTCAATATCAAATGTCAGATCGGAATTGGGCGGAATCGCGCCAGCCTTGGCATCGCCATAGCCCAATTTGGCCGGAATATGGACGGTATATTTGCCGCCCTTTTGCATCTGCAACAATGCCTTGGTAAAGCCCGGAATGACCCCCGCCATTGGCAAAACCGCCGCCTGATGCTGGTCAAATACTTGGCCATCGGCCAATTTGCCGACATAATTGATAACCGCAACATCTTCCATCGTCGGCGAAGCGCCCGCGCCCTTGGTCAAAGTCTTGACATCCACCAGCGGCTGTTTGCCGACATAGGCAAAAGCCCCGCCCGCCAAAACCAGCGCGGCAATCCCCAGCCACAAAATGGGAATCGACCCCTTGGCCAAGGGTTGCAGCGGCACACGGGTGATCTCGGTCATCGCAAATCCTATTCATAAAACAAAGGCGCGCAGCAAAAAGGGCGCTGGAAATCCCAGCGCCCTCATGGCTCAAACTGCGGCATGGGGCAAGTTCCCCAACCGCAATTTTTCACTTATTTCCCGCCGTCACGTTCTTCACGCTTGCGGTCCATCTTGCGCGCACGGCGCACAGCAGCAGCCTTTTCACGGGCACGCTTTTCCGATGGTTTTTCAAAATGGCGGCGCAATTTCATTTCACGATAGACGCCTTCGCGCTGCAACTTCTTTTTCAAAGCACGCAGGGCTTGGTCAACATTATTATCGCGAACAAGAATTTGCATAGAAAACACACCTCAAAATCAACAGGCCAACCCACCGCAAAACACGGAAAACCGCCCAAAACCAACGGAATCCGCACAAAATCAGCGCGAATCAGAATAGAAAAATCCGCCGAATCCTCACAGGATCAGCAAGAACATGCGGCCCGCTATCAGAGCTGTTTGGAAATTGCAAGCGCCCGCAAGCGGGCAAATCGGATATTGACCTCCCACACCAATGATGCAAGCTGCAGAATTCCCGATCACCCCCCGCATCGCTACGGTGTATTGCTAGGATGAATGATGACCTGTTCACACCGATTCTTGCTCAATTGCGCCCGCGAAACCTACACAGTTGGCCGCTTTGGCAGTGGGGTTCCCTATGGTTTTGAACCGAGGGTCATGGCCCTGCTGCAAACCCCGCCCGCAGCCATCGAGATTTTTCAATCCCCCGATGGCAAAGATTTGGCAATTTTGCGCCATATCACCCCCTCGGCAAACGCTACACCAAGGGCGGTCTTGGCCTTTCGCGGCACTCTGCCGCCGCAAATAACCGAAAACCTGCCCTTGGCCGAAGTGATTGCCAAGGATTGGCTCAATGATGCCTATGCCATTCCTGTCGCGTCGCCCTGCGGGTCGGCGGGTGCTATTGTCCATTTGGGATTTCTAAATTCGGTAAAAGCCTTGCTGGCAGCACCCAACGCCCAAGGCCAAACCCTGCAACAACGTCTCGATGCGCTACATACAAGCGCAACCGAAACATTCATCACCGGCCATAGCAAGGGTGGCCCCTTGGCCAATCTCGCCGCCTATATGCTGGCGAAAATACAGGGCTGGGATCCTGCAAAAATCAAAGTCGTGACCTTCGCCGCCGCCCGCTGCGGCAATATGGCTTTTGCCGATCTCTACCACGCGCATGTCCATGGCACCCATCGTTATGAGGTGGGCGAAGATCTGGTTCCGCATGTGCCCCTCGGGCCAAATTCGCGTTTTGTTTGGCTTATCCGCAGCATCTCCGCCCCACCGTGGATCAAAAACCTGATAAAAGACAGTGCGGTTTTTGTCGGTGTTGGCGACGTCAAAACCCAATGGTTCAATCTGTTCAACGCGGTGATCGGCAATGCCAAAGCCATCAGCTTCGGCCTTTTGCAGCTGTTGAGCTTGGGCTTGAGCAAAAATTTGCGCGACGCCAAGGCACAACATTTCAACCTTATCCTTGGCAAAGCGCATAGTATTGATCTGGGCGAGACCTATGATCTGATGACCTGCGCAAATCTCAAACCCGGGGAAGTCTGCGCCCATGATCTGTGATCGGCACAATATAGCCAAATTAGATTAAAATGATTCAGTAATTTGGCTTGCTGTGTTTGTTATCGTTCGCCTTATCCAGATAAAATAAAATCATTTTATCTGGGGCTCACTATATCATGGCGATTTTACCAATCGCCGTTTAGAGTCAACTCTATGCCGGTTACACCCTCCTTCGCAATCGCCTCGCTCACCGTCGCCTTGGGCGGTGCGCTCGGTGCTTGGCTGCGGTTTCTTGTGGCGCGGTTGATCCCAGCCTCCCCCTTCCCCTACGCTACCCTATTGGTCAATTTGATCGGCTCGCTGCTTATGGGTTTGCTTGCTGGATGGCTGCTCCGCCAACCACATGGGGCGGAAGGCTGGCGGTTGCTGCTCGGTGTGGGGGTCTTGGGCGGCTTCACCACATTCTCCGCTTTTTCGCTCGAAGTCGCGCAAATGATCCAGCGCGGCACCTATAGCGCCGCCGCCCTCTATATCGCCGCATCGCTGCTGTTGGGCATTGGCTGTTTGTTTTTGGGGCTTGCTGTGGCAAGGGCCATGTGATGCAAGATACACCCTATAATCCGGTTGATAAAAACCCAGCCGACAAAGTGCGCCAGTTCACCGTCGGGCCAGATGATGATGGCGTGCGGTTAGATCGCTGGTTCAAACGGCATTTGCCGTTGATTGGCTTTGCTATGGTCTCACGCTGGGCGCGCACCGGCCAAATCCGTGTCGATGGGGCGCGGGCCGATCCGGCTGACCGGCTGACCACGGGCCAAGTGCTGCGGGTGCCGCCGGGCGGGCTAACCCCCACGGTCAATGGCAAGCCAGCCCCCCGCCCGCGCAAACCTCTCACGCCTGAACAAATCTCCAAAGCCGCCGATATGCTGCTGGTCACCACGCCCTCGGCATTGGTGCTGAACAAACCGCCGGGCCTTGCCACCCAGGGCGGCAGCGGCACTTTTGAACATGTCGATGGCTTGCTTGATGCCTATGCCGATGATGATATGCCGCGCCCGCGTCTGGTGCATCGGTTGGATAAGGACACCAGCGGGGTGTTGCTCATCGCCCGCACCCCGGGCAGCGCCGCCTTTTTCTCGAAACGTTTTTCCGGCAGATCGGCGCGCAAAATCTATTGGGCTTTGATCGTCGGCGCGCCCAGCATCGAACAGGGCGAGATTAATCTACCCTTGGCCAAACAACCGGGCAGCGGCGGCGAAAAAATGATGGTGGACGAAGCCGTGGTCGATTGCAAACCCACTGGCCAGCCCGCCCGCACCCGTTATCGGGTGATTGATCGCGCTGGCAATCGTGCCGCTTGGGTTGAATTGCAACCGCTGACCGGCCGCACCCATCAGCTGCGGGTGCATATGGCCGCCATCGGTCATCCGATTGTTGGCGATGGCAAATATGGCGGGCCAGAGGCGTTTTTGTCGGGCAGCATCAGCCGCAAAATGCATCTTCATGCACGGCGTTTGCTGATTGATGCGCCGCAGGGCGAGGTGATCGACGCCACCGCCCCGCTGCCAGACCATTTCGCCGCCAGTCTGGCGCAATTGGGTTTTAGCGAAGTCGACGGCAATAATATGCCCGAACCGATGCGTGCGCCCGAAGCCGAAATTCAAAAAACCGCTGCCAAAGCGCACGCCAAGCAATATCGCAAAGAACGGCGCGGCGAACGTAAGGGACGGGTCAGCGGCGATCGGGGGCCAGCGGGCAAAGCCAAAATAGTGGCTAAACCTCCCTCAAAAACCAAAGCAAAACCCACAGCAGCACGTGCAACTGGCCCCAGCAAAACCCGCAATGCCCCAGCAGCAAAAGGCTCCTCACCAAAGGGCCGCTTCCGTCCATGACCCACCTGCCCACGACCCGTCTCGCCGTTTTCGATTGCGACGGCACGCTGGTTGATGGCCAAGCCGACATCTGCGCCGCCATGCAATCCGCCTTTGCCGCGCTAAACCTGCCCGTG
>JBEAOQ010000246.1:0-5278 GCA_041164845.1 Pseudomonadota bacterium
ATAATTCCTCCCCCTTGGAGGAGGGGAACCATCCGCAGGATGGTGGAGGGGCAGTTGCCATAGAGTGCCCTGCCGCGACTGCCCCACCACCACCTTCGGCGGTCCCCCTCCCCGTGCCGGGGAGGAATTTTTGCTAACCCTTGCCACCATCACCCCCGCCCAAGCGGAAATCTTCGCCGCACCCCAAGGCGAAGGGCCATCGGCAGGGCAGGTCTGCGCCTTTATCCGCCTGTCACGCTGCAATCTGGCCTGTGTCTGGTGCGACACCGCCTATACATGGCGTTTCACCGGCGACACCCGCCCGCACACCGACAACATCCTCTACAGCCGCGCCACTAACCAAATATCCCTGTCCACAGCCGAAGCCGCCGCCCAGATCGCCGCCTTAAACCAAACCCGTTTGGTCATCACCGGCGGCGAACCTTTGCTGCAATCCGCCGCTTTGGCCCGGATGATCGCCCTGTTGCCGCCCCACCATATCGAAATTGAAACCAATGGCACCACCGCCGCCACCCCCGCATTGGACGCGCAAATCCACCAATATAACGTCAGCCCCAAATTGGCCCACAGCGGCAATGCGGCATCACTGGCCCTGCCCCCCGCCCGCCTGTCCGCCTATGCCGCCGACCCCCGTGCTTGGTTCAAATTTGTGATCGCTGCGCCGAATGATGTCACCGAAGTGCTGGCCATATCCGCCACATATAACATCCCCCATCATCGCATTTATCTGATGCCCGAAGGCCGCAGCAGCGCCGCCTTAAACGCAAAAATGCCATGGCTGGGCGATATATGTTCAAAACATGGATTTCATATCAGTGACCGCTTGCACATTCACAGCCACGGGGACACGAGGGGAACATGAACGAATCCCCATCCACCGATTTGGGCCAAAATCCCGAATTGCCGATCAGCGATATTGAATCGGCGGAAACCACGTCTGCGCCCAAAATGCGCGGCGATCTGACCACGGGGCCGGTGCTGAAAACGCTGATTGCTTTTTCCATTCCGATGCTGATCGGCAATATCGTCCAAACGCTGAATGGCTCGATCAACGCCATTTGGGTCGGGCGGCTGATTGGCGAAACCGCGCTGGCCGCCACCACCAATGCCAATGGGGTGATGTTCCTGTTGTTTGCCGGTGTCTTTGGGCTGGGCATGGCGACCACGGTGCAGGTCGGGCAATATTTTGGCGCGCGCGATGTGCTGAGCGCGCGGCGCACATTTGCCGGTGGCTTAGGTTTCTGCACGTTCTTTGCCGCCGTGGTTGGGGTTATCGGCTGGTTTGGCGCGCCGTGGCTGTTGCATCTATTGGGCATCCCACCGGCCAGTCTGGATCAGGCATTGACCTATCTGCGGGTGGTGTTTGTCACCATGCCGTTTGGCACCGTGTCGATGATGCTGAGCATGGGGCTGCGCGGCGTCGGCGATTCGCGCACCCCGCTGCTGTCCTTGTTGCTGACGGTGGTGCTGGATATTGTGTTTAATCCACTGCTTATTCGTGGGTTTGGCGCGATTCCGGCGCTTGGTATATCTGGTTCGGCGATTTCGACCGCGCTGGCCAATCTCGCGGGCTGCATTTTAATAATCTGGGTTATCTACAAAAAAGACCTGCCGCTGCGGCTGCGCGGGGCCGAGCTGGGCTTTCTCATTCCACGCGCCCATGATCTGAAATATATCGTGACCAAAGGCTTGCCGATGAGCGGGCAGATGCTGGTAATTTCGGTGTCGATGCTGGTGGTGGTCGGGCTGGTCAACCGCGAAGGCGTCGATACCACGGCGGCCTATGGCGCTTCGATGCAGCTGTGGAATTATCTGCAAATGCCGGCCTTTGCCATCAGCTCGGCGGTCAGTTCGATGGTCGCGCAAAGCATTGGTGCCAACAAACATGCCCGCGTCGGCGAGGTTACCCGCTCCGGAATGTTTAGCAATCTGGCCATGACCGGATTGCTGACCGCGCTGATATTGCTGTTTGCCCATCCCTTGCTGGCACTGTTTTTGGGCGGCTCCAGTCCGGCGGTGCCGATTGCCCAGCATATCCAATATATCTCGACATGGACCTATGTGATTATGGGTGCCTCGATGATTATCGGCGGCACATTGCGGTCTTATGGGGTGGTGGTCTGGCCGCTGATTATCCAGATTATTGCGCTCTATCCGGTACGGCTGGGGTTTTATTTCCTCGCCTATCCCCGCTTGGGGGTAGATGCTTTGTGGTGGTCTTTCCCATTGGCTTCAACCGTGTCGGTGGTGATGACCATTTGGCTTTACCAGTTTGGATCATGGCGCAAACAATTGCCAAAATCATCGCATTAGAATCCTGATCGCACGCATATTTGCGTTTTTTGCAACAATCCTCCCTGCCTTTGCACGTGCAAACTCTACCAATTCACTTATATTGCACTTGCGAAACAAATTCGCACTTGCAGTATAGGAGAATCCCCATGCAACGCTTAAACTACAACCTCATCGCGCTGGTCGCCGCCTTCGGTCTCAGCGGCCTGCTGTTCACCGCCACCTTGGCCTAAACAATCACCCTTCAACCCTGTGGATTGAAAGCGTAAAAAACTTCCCAAATCCGCCGCTTGCCGCTATAGGCAAGCCATGTCTGATAGCTTACCCGAAACCCCGCAAAACCAGCCTCCTGTGCCTAACGCCAATGCCTATGGCGCGGATCAAATCAAGGTTCTCAAAGGGTTGGATGCGGTGCGCAAACGCCCGGGGATGTATATCGGTGACACCGATGATGGCTCCGGTCTGCACCACATGGTGTTCGAAGTATCGGACAATGCCATTGATGAAGCCTTGGCTGGCCATTGCGATCTGGTGCTGATCGAACTCAACCCCGATGGTTCGGTATCTGTCGAGGACAATGGGCGCGGCATCCCCACCGGCATCCATTCCGAAGAAGGCGTCTCCGCCGCTGAAGTGATTATGACCCAGCTGCACGCGGGCGGCAAATTCGAAAACACCTCGGATGACAACGCCTATAAAGTCTCCGGCGGGTTGCATGGCGTCGGCGTCTCGGTGGTCAATGCCCTGTCGGAATGGCTGGAATTAACGATCTGGCGCGATGGCGAAGAACATTGGATGAAATTCGCCCACGGCGATGCCGTCGCGCCTTTGGTGGTCAAAGGGCCAGCGCCAATTGGCAAAAAAGGCACAAGAGTCACCTTCCTCGCCTCGACCGATACCTTCAAAAACGTCAATGATTTCGATTTTGAAAAACTCGAACACCGTTACCGCGAATTGGCCTTCCTCAATTCGGGCGTCCACATCAAATTGCGCGACAAACGCCACGCCGACGTCATAGAGCATGATCTGTTTTACGAAGGCGGTATCGGCGCATTTGTCGCCTATCTTGATCGTAACAAAGTCGCGCTGCTGCCCAATCCGGTAGCAATCAGTTCCGAACGCGATGGCATCGGCATCGAAGTCGCGCTGGAATGGAACGACAGCTATTACGAAAACGTCCTCTGCTTCACCAACAACATCCCGCAACGCGATGGCGGCACCCATTTGGCCGCATTCCGCGCCGCGCTGACCCGCACCCTCAATAATTACGCCGAAAAATCGGGCATGATGAAAAAGGAAAAAGTCAGCCTCACCGGCGAAGATATGCGCGAAGGCCTGACCGCTATCGTCTCGGTTAAATTGCCCGACCCCAAATTCTCCAGCCAAACCAAAGACAAGCTGGTGTCCTCCGAAGTCCGCCAACCGCTGGAAAGCCTGATGGCCGACCGGATGAGCGATTGGTTGGAAGAAAACCCCGCCCATGCCAAAGCGGTGATCGGCAAAATTATCGACGCCGCCGCTGCCCGCGAAGCCGCCAAACGCGCCCGCGAACTAACCCGCCGCAAGGGGGCAATGGACATCGCCAGCCTGCCCGGCAAATTGGCCGATTGCCAAGAACGCGATCCATCCAAATGCGAACTCTTCCTTGTCGAAGGCGACTCCGCTGGCGGCTCGGCGAAACAGGGGCGCGACCGCGCGATCCAAGCGATCCTCCCGCTCAAGGGTAAAATCCTCAATGTCGAACGCGCCCGTTTCGACCGGATCATTAGCTCGAAAGAGGTGGGCACCCTGATCCAAGCGATGGGCACCGGCATCCGCGATGAATTTAACCTTGCCAAATTGCGCTACCACAAAATCGTCATTATGACCGACGCCGATGTCGATGGCGCGCATATCCGCACCCTGTTGCTGACCTTTTTCCACCGGCAAATGCCCGACATCATCCGCGCCGGCCATCTGTTCATCGCCCAGCCGCCACTCTACAAAGTCGCCAAGGGCCGCAGCGAAGTCTATCTCAAGGACAATGCCGCGCTGGATCGCTATCTGGTCGAAGCGGGGCTTGTCGGCCGCGTCCTCGAAACCGCTGGCGGCACCCGCGCTGGCGCCGAACTGCAATCTTTGGTCGAACATGCGATGCGGCTGCGTGCGCTGATGGGCTTCGTCCCGCGCCGCTATAATCCCGCAATCGTCGAGGCTTTGGCCATGGCCGGCGTGCTCGATCCCGATCAAGATACCGCTACCCGCACCACCGCCCTCGCCCGCGCCGCCGCTTGGCTCGATCTGGGCGAACGCGACGCCAAATGGACCGCAGCGCTGACCGAAGATGGCAATGTCACCGTCCAACGCCTATGGCGCGGCGTCACCGATCATCACATCATCGAAAGTGCTTTCCTCACATCAGCCGAAGCCCGTAAATTGGCGCGGGTCGCGGGCGAAACCGCCGACGTCTATTCCTCCACCGCCCGTCTCATCAAAGCCAGCGCCGCAGCGGAAGACGTTGAGGAAGTGGAAAGCGAAGACACTGCCGACAGCGAAATCGCCGCCCCAATCATCCGCACCACCCCCAACGACAGCAAAATCACCCGCCCATCGGAATTGCTCGACACCGTGCTGGTCGCGGGCCGCAAGGGCCTGTCGATCAGCCGCTACAAGGGTCTGGGCGAAATGAACGCCGAACAGCTGTGGGAAACCACCCTCGACCCCGAAAACCGCGCCCTGCTTCAGGTTAAAGTCGAAGACGCCGATGTCACCGATGAAATTTTCACCCGCCTGATGGGCGACATCGTCGAACCGCGCCGTGATTTCATCCAAGAAAACGCGCTCAATGTCGCCAATTTGGACGTATAGAAATGCTAGAATCACCCGATAATACCAAAGATCAATGATTCCAACCCATACCCGTCCACCCTGAGCTTGTCGAAGGGTTGCCTTTTTCTTTGCAACCATAGGAAAAGAAAGAACAACCCTTCGACAAGCTCAGGGCAGA
>JBEAOQ010000247.1:0-6065 GCA_041164845.1 Pseudomonadota bacterium
AGCTCGCTGTTTGACGCAATCCCTCGGCGTCTCTGCGCCTCTGCGCGAACCAAATTTCTACATGTGCAGCAGCCTCAAGCATATGCGATTGCCCTGCCCTTGAGGGGGAGGCCGGGTGGGGGTGGACTACTCTCTCACATATAAACTAAGCCAACCCCATGCACCACGCCACCCCCGCCCACGCCGCCGCGCTCAAAACCCTGATCGAATCCGCCTATCGCGGTGACTGTGCCCGCGCTGGCTGGAGCCATGAAGCCGACCTGCTGTCCGATGAACGCATCACCATGGGTGAACTCGGCGCGATGCTCACCGCCCCCCACCAACGCATCCTCATCGCCACCGACAACGCTAAAATCCAAGGCTGCGTCGCCATCACAAAACTTGCGCCAACCCGCGCCTATCTCGGCCTGCTTTGCACCGCACCCGATCTTCAAAACAATGGCCTGGGCCGCCAACTGCTCGCCGCTGCCGAGACTGCCGCCCGCACAGAATTTTCCGCCGCCATGATCGAAATGACCGTCATCTCGCTCCGCAGCGAACTCATCGCCTATTACCAACGGCGCGGTTACACCCTCACCGATGAAACCCGCCCCTTCCCCGTGCCAAACACCGGCCTAACCATGGTCGTATTGGAGAAACTACTTTCTTAAGCCCCTTCCTTTCTGAGCAAGTGCTCCCTCCTTACCCCCCTCCCCTTCAGGGGAGGGGTTGGGGGTGGGGTCTGTCAGATCAACGCAATGTATCGAAAAAAATTATCAAATCCAATTCATCCCCCAGAAAGCTGACACCCCCTAATCCACATCCAACACAAGGAGACCCCCCATGAAATTCCCCGCTTGGATGCTTGCCACCGCCGCCCTCACCGCTCCGCTCACCGCCCACGCCGCCTCTGGCACCGAAATCGCCGCTGGCAACACATTGCTGTCGCTCAATGCCGAGGGACGCTCCACCCGCACCCCCGATCTCGCCAGCTTCTCATCGGGTGTCACCACCCAAGGCAAAACCGCCGGTGCCGCCATGTCAGCCAATTCCGCCGCGATGAATCAAGTCATTGCTGCACTGAAATCCGCCGGCATCGCCGACCGCGACATCCAAACCAGCAATATTTCGCTCAACCCGCTCTACGAAGACATATCGCGCCGCCCCAATCCGCAAAGTGACACCCGCCCTGCCCGCATCATCGGCTATGCCGCCACCAACACCGTCCAAATCCGCTGCCGCGATCTGGCCAATATGGGCCGGGTTATTGACGCCCTCGTCACCGCCGGAGCCAATGAGGTCAACGGCCCCAATTTCGGCCTCGACAAGCCCGACGTGGCCCTTGACGAAGCCCGCATATCGGCAATGAAAGCCCTGCGCAGCCGCGCCGATCTCTATGCCAAAGCCGCTGGCCTGCGGGTGCTGCGTTTCATCTCGATTAATGAGAGCGGCGGCTATGAACAGCCCCGCCCGATGATGGCAATGGCCCGCATGGCGATGGCCGATTCCGCCGCCCCCACCCCCGTCGCTGCGGGCGAAGTCAGCATGAACATCAACCTCTCCGCCCAAATCGAACTGGCTCCCTAATCCCTCCCCCTTCCCTCTTCCCCCCTCCCCTTCAGGGGAGGGGCGCGAGACTTGGCAGCTTGCTGCCTAGTCGCAGCGGGGTGGGGTCTATCCACCCACACCACCCCTCGACATAACGCGCAAAAACGCTATCCCCCCCTCATGCCCACCGACATCAAAATCTGCGGAATCACCACCCCCGCCGCGCTCGACGCCGCGATCAAATCCCGCGCCACCCACGCCGGTTTCGTCTTCTTCCCCCCATCTCCACGCCACCTCACCCTGCCCGCCGTCGCCACCCTATCCGCCCGCGCCGCCGCCCGCATCACCCGAATCGGCCTGTTCGTAAACCCATCCGACGCCGACATCGCCGATGCCATCGCCGCCGCCCAGCTTGACGGCATCCAGCTTCACGGCAGCGAATCACCCGCCCGCACCGCCCAAATCCGCGCCCAATTCGCTCTGCCTGTGTGGAAAGCCCTGTCCATCGCCACCGAATCTGATGTGGCAAAAGCCGAAAACTACACCGCCGCCGCCGACCTCATCCTGTTCGACGCCAAAACTCCCAAGGGCGCGGCACTGCCCGGCGGCATGGGCCTCAGCTTTGATTGGAACCTTGTTTCCGGCTGGAAATCCAGCCCTTGGGGCCTTGCCGGCGGATTAAACCCGGCCAATGTCGCCGACGCCATCCGCCAAACCGGCGCGCCCTTGGTTGACACCTCATCCGGCGTCGAATCCGCCCCCGGCATCAAGGACGTGGACAAAATCGCCGCCTTCGCCTACGCGGCCCGCAACTGTTAAGCCCCACTCCTCCACTCCGCTCATCCCGAGCGTAGTCGAGGGATCTATTCATACGCGGCAATGGATGATTATGAACACTGCACCCACCCAAAACTCTTTCCGCAGCCAACCCGATTCCTCCGGCCATTTCGGCCAATTCGGCGGGCGCTATGTCGCGGAAACCCTGATGCCGCTGATCTTGGAATTGGAGGCGGAATATACCCGCGCCAAAGCCGACCCCGCCTTCGCCGCCGAATTTGACGATCTGCTTGAACATTACGTCGGCCGCCCCAGCCCGCTTTATTTCGCCCCACGCATCACCGAGGAACTGCGCAAAAACGCGCCCGAAGGCATGGGCGCACAAGTCTGGTTCAAACGCGACGAACTCAACCACACCGGCGCGCATAAAATCAACAATTGCGTCGGGCAAATCCTGTTGGCCATGCGGATGGGCAAAACCCGGATCATCGCCGAAACCGGCGCGGGCCAACACGGCGTCGCCACCGCCACCGTCTGCGCCCGTTTCGGTCTGCCCTGCGTGATATTCATGGGGGCCACCGATGTCGCCCGCCAAGCACCAAACGTCTTTCGGATGAAGCTGCTCGGCGCCGAAGTGATCCCCGTCACCAGCGGCGCTGCCACCCTAAAAGACGCGATGAACGAAGCCCTGCGCGATTGGGTCGCCAATGTCCATGACACATTCTACATCATCGGCACCGCCGCCGGCCCGCATCCCTACCCCGAAATGGTCCGCGATTTCCAAAGCGTGATTGGCCGCGAAGCCCGTTCGCAAATGCTGTCGCGCACCGGCAGACTGCCCGATGTTCTGGTGGCAGCCATCGGCGGCGGCTCCAACGCCATCGGCCTGTTCCACCCCTTCCTTGACGACCCCACGGTCAAAATGCTGGGCGTCGAAGCCGCCGGGCATGGGCTAGATAAAGCACACGCCGCGTCCTTGGCCGGTGGCCGCCCGGGCATTTTGCATGGCAACAAAACCTATCTCCTCCAAGACCCCGACGGCCAAATCACTGAAGCGCATTCGATCAGCGCAGGCCTAGATTACCCCGGCATCGGCCCCGAGCACAGCTGGCTCAAAGAAATTGGCCGCGTCGATTACACCTCGGTTACCGACACCGAAGCATTGGCAGGCTTCCAACTGCTCTGCCGCACCGAAGGCATCATCCCGGCATTAGAACCCGCCCACGCCATCGCGGCCGTCACCAAACTCGCGCCAACCATGGGCAAAGACCAGATCATCCTAGCCAATCTCTGCGGTCGCGGCGATAAAGACATTTTCACCGTCGCCGATGCACTAGGGGTGGCAATCTAAAGCCCTCTCCCCTTCAGGGGAGAGGGTTGGGAGAGGGGGAGTCAAAACAGGGGGAGTCAGATAAAATGCGTGATCCTCGCCTAACAAGCTTCGCCAAATCCATGCGCCACGAAATGACCGAACCCGAAACGCTCCTCTGGCTAGAATTACGCGCCGAACGGTTTATGGGGATAAAATTCCGGCGACAAAAAGTGATAGGAAACTATATAGCCGATTTTGCCGCCAACGATCCAAAACTAATTGTTGAACTCGATGGCAACACGCATGATGTTGATGATAAGCGAGACCAAGTGCGGACAAATTATCTCGAATCACAGGGTTATCAGGTGGTACGGTTCACAAATACGGATGTAATAACGAATATGGATGGAGTTTTAACGGTTTTGCAAAATACTATTCAGGAGTTGCAGACTCCCCCTCTCCCAACCCTCTCCCCTTTAGGGGGCGATTGGAGGCACGTGACTCCATTCGCGGCTGGGGAGAGGGGGAGTCAAAAGTGACCAATTCCTTACCAACTCGCCTCGCCCCATCAAGACTTACGGCCGCCTTCGCCAAACCGCATCCCGCGCTGGTCTGTTTCATCACCGCTGGTGATCCGCACGCCAGCGCCACCCCCGCCATCCTCGACGCCCTTGTCGCGGGCGGCGCGGATGTCATCGAACTGGGCATGCCCTTCACCGATCCCATGGCCGATGGCCCCGCCATCCAGCAAGCCAATCTGCGCAGCCTTGCAGCAAACACAACCACCGCCGACATCTTCGCCATCGCGGCCAATTTCCGCAGCCGCCACCCCGATACCCCCCTCGTCCTGATGGGCTATGCCAACCCGATGACCACACGCGGTGCGGACTGGTTCGCCGATCAATGCCAAAAATCCGGCGTCGATGGTGTTATCTGTGTCGATATTCCGCCCGAAGAGGACGCCGCCCTTGGCCCCGCCTTGCGCGCCGCTGGCATTGATCTCATCCGCCTTGCCACCCCCACCAGCGACGCCGCCCGCTTGCCCACCATCCTGCATGGCTCGTCGGGCTTCGTCTATTACGTCTCGGTCGCGGGGATAACCGGCAAACAACAAGCCGCCACCGACAGCATCGCCGCCGCCGTCGCCCGCCTCAAATCGGCGACAAACCTGCCCATCGCCGTCGGTTTCGGTGTCCGCACCCCCGACCAAGCCGCCGCCATCGCCCAACATGCCGATGGCGTCGTGGTCGGCAGCGCATTGGTTGATCTGGTGGCAGAACACGGCGCAAATGCCGCTGCCGCCATCGAAGCCCTGACCAAAACCCTGTCAAACGCCGTCCATAATGCCCGCTAACCCACCCCCGTCATTGCGAGCGCAGCGAAGCAATCCAGAGTCCCATGCCGCACTGGATTGTTTCGCTACACTCGCAATGACGGCAAAATTATTGTAAGGCCGCAACATGACTTGGCTAACCCGCGTCCGCAATTCGCTCTCATTCGTCAAAAAACGCGAAACCCCAGACAATCTCTGGATCAAATGCCCATCGTGCAGCGAAATGCTGTTCACGGCGGAATATGAGGCCAATCTGTCGGTTTGCCCGCGCTGTGACCATCATGGCCGGATCGGTGCGGATGCCCGCCTCGCCCAACTACTCGACGCCGGTTACACCCTGCTGCCTGCGCCAAAAGTCGCCGAAGACCCGCTGCATTTCCGCGATCAAAAGAAATACCCCGACCGGCTAAAAGCCGCCCGCGCCGCCAATCCCCACCCCGATGCCCTAACCAATGCCAGCGGCACCATCGAAGGTGCCAAAATCGTTCTCGGCGTCCAGGATTTCGGCTTTATGGGCGGCTCGATGGGCATGGCGGTCGGCGCGGCCTTTGTTGCGGGCGTGATGCAAGCCATCAAAAACCGCTGTCCCTATGTCATCGTCACCGCAGCGGGCGGCGCACGGATGCAAGAGGGCATTTTGTCGCTGATGCAAATGCCCAAAACCACCGTCGCCATCCAACGGCTACGCAGCGCAGGTCTGCCCTATATCGTCGTGCTGACCGACCCCACCACCGGCGGCGTCACCGCCAGCTATGCGATGCTGGGCGACATCCACATCGCCGAACCCGCCGCGCTAATCGGCTTTGCGGGCCAGCGGGTGATCCAAGACACCATCCGCGAAAAACTCCCCCCCGGCTTTCAACGCGCCGAATATCTCCACGCGCATGGCATGGTCGATATGGTCATCCCCCGCAGCGAATTGCGCGCCACCTTGGCCCAAATAATCACCTACCTATGCCCCGCCAAAGCCGCCTGACAAAATCCTCCCCATTTTCACGCAGTGCAAATGGGGAGGTGGCAGCCGGAACGGCTGACGGAGGGGTAATCCATGCCTGACTTCGCCACCTCCACCAACCCCGCCGTCCAAGCCCAGCTCACCCGCCTTGCCGCGCTGTC
>JBEAOQ010000248.1:0-2641 GCA_041164845.1 Pseudomonadota bacterium
CGGCAAAATGAATTAAGTGCATCGCCGCCCATGGCCACATATGCCCGCCGCGCACCGAATAGAGCACGGTCGAGCCGAAGCACACCAACAAAATCAGCGGCCCCAACATTTGCCATGGCAGGCGACGCAAGGGATCGGGGATGATCGAGCGGCTCATGGATGAGGGCCAGTCGGGGTGGCCGGTGTTCGGGATCGCGTGGCGTTGACTTCTGCACCCGGTTCGGCGGCGGGGGCGGCGGCGTCGGTGTTGATTGGTTGCGGGGCAACGGCGGCGCGCACATCGGCCGCTTCGGCATTGGCCACGGCCTGATCGCTGTCGCCGATTTTGGGCGTGGCCAGACCCAATTTGCTGGCATAGGCATTATAGCGCGATGCCATGCGTTGTTGCGGGGTGCCGCCCCAGCCCTTTTCCATCGGCAACAGCGCATCCCATGCTTTTTGTGGGTCGAACAGATAAGTCATCACATCACGCGCCACCGGATAGGCCGCGCCGCTGCCTCCGCCATGTTGCATCAGCACCGCACAGGCATAACGCGGTTTGTCAAAGGGGGCGAAACAGATGAAATGGCCATGATCGCGGTGCCGCCACAAACCGCCCTTGCCATTGCCGATATTCAAACCCACCACCTGCGCCGTGCCGGTTTTGCCAGCCATTTGCACATTGGGGATGGGCAATCGCGCCCTGCCAGCTGTGCCACGTCCATTGACCACTTCGTTCATCGCCGAATGGATGATGTCGAGATGTTCTTGGGCAATGCCCAGCGATTTGACCACCGGCGCGCGCGGATCATGCATAATGCGGGGCATCAGCTGATTGCCGCTGGCCAAGCGCGAGGCCATCACCGCCTGTTGCAGCGGATTGACCAGCATATAGCCTTGGCCAATCGTGGCGTTAACCGTGTCGTAAATCGCCCATTCTTTTTTATATTTGCGCAATTTCCACGCAGGATCGGGCACCGTGCCATAGGATTGCGCCGACAGCGGCAGGGGGAATGTCTGGCCCAGACCCATCCGCCGCGCCATGGCGGCAATCGCGTCCATGCCAATCCGCTGGGCAAAATGGTAAAAATAGACATCGCAGCTTTGATAGATGCCTTTCCACATATCGACCGTGCCATGGCCGCCCTTGTGTTGCCAGCAGTGAAACACCCGATTGCCAACTTGCAGACCGCCATTGCAATGAACGGTCTCATGCGGGTCTAGTCCGGCTTCGAGGAATGCGAGCGCCACCATCGGTTTGACTGTCGAGCCGGGGGGGAACAGCCCTTTGAGCACTTTGTTGCGCAGCGGCACATGATCGTCATCCGACAGGATTTTCCACTCCAGCCGCCCGATGCCGTTGGAAAAATTATTCGGATCGAAGCTGGGCATCGAGCTCATCGCCAAAATGTCGCCATTGTGGCAATCAATCACGGTTACCGCGCCAGATTCGACGCCAATCCGCCGCGCCGCATAATCTTGGAGGCCGCCATTGATGGTCAGTTGGATCGGTTTGCCCGGAACATCCTCTCGCGTGTCCAAATCGCGGACAATTCTGCCCGAAGCGGTGACTTCGGCGCGGCGCGCACCTGGAACCCCGCGCAGCAGCGGATCAAATTGTTTTTCCAACCCATCTTTGCCGATTTTGAAGCCCGGGGTTATCAGCAAGGGGTTTTTCTCGGCCTCATAGTCTTTGGCCGAAGCGGGGCCAACATAGCCGACCAAATGCCCGACCGAGGGGCCGGTGGGATAATAACGGGCAAAGCTGCGCTGCGGCACGACCCCGGGCAAATTGGGCAAATGGACGCTGACCGCCGCGAATTGTTCGGCGTTTAATTGCGATGCAGCTTCGACCGGTTGAAACCCGCGTGCTTGTTCCAACTTGTCTTTTATATCCTGAATTTCAATCGCGCTAAGCGACAACAGCGGCCCCAATTCATCAATCGTGCTGCCCGCATTTATCAGCCGTTCGGGAATCAGATCAACCCGAAAATCGGCGCGGTTTGAGGCGAGGGGCTGGCCGAAACGGTCCAAGATCCAACCCCGACGCGGCGGGATTAGGGTTAGATTGACGCGGTTGCTTTCCGACATCATCTGGTAATGCGCGCTGTCCGCCAAAGCAATATAACCCAGCCGCGTCGCCAGCAGCAGCCCCAATCCGCCCTGCAAGGCACCAATCACCACGCTGCGCCGGTCAAAGCTGTTGTGCAAAGTCGCATGGGTGGTGTGTTTGGTCATGCGCTGGGCTAACCGATAACGCGAAAACGAACCAGCCGCAGCCGGTCTAGGGTGGCGACCATCCGCGCTGCCAAGGGATATAGCAGGATGCTAAGGCCAATTTGCGGCAGGACATAGGGCAACCATAGGGGCGCATGATTGCCGTGATTCAGCCAGCCACAAAGCACAATATAGGCCGCGATCATCAGGCTGGCCAAAGCCCATTCAATGCCGAAATTGCGCCAAGGCCAGCGAAATTCCACCATTTCCAGCAGCAACATAATGCTGGACCATAAAAACATCGCCGCGCCAGCCGCTTGACCGCTGAACATATCATCCATCAATCCCAGTGGCAGGGCGGCCCAAATCGGCAAGAGACCCGGATGCAATTGCCGCCAGCCCAACAGCATCAGCAAGCCCAGCGGCGGCAACAGGGGTGCGGACG
>JBEAOQ010000249.1:0-6658 GCA_041164845.1 Pseudomonadota bacterium
AGCGATTGCACCGCATTGCGCAAGCCCCCTTTGCAGCATTTTTCGGGCACCCAACCCATTTCCACCGCCACACCGCGCAAAGTTTCCAGCGAAATATCATCGCAAACAAAAGCTGCAAAACTGTCCCGGCCGCCCGTGCTGCCCGCTTTCCAAGGTGCGTTCATGGCTTAGCCTCCCTTACTGGATGTTTGGTTGATGCCGTTTTTGCCAGACGGTTGCGCGCTGTTATACACCCCAATCGCCTTGTCCGATGTGCCGACATTGGTCAGGGTAGACCCTTGGGCACCATGCAGCAGATCGTCTGGATTGGCGATCATCGCCGCCAGATTGCTGTTGGTCGCACAGCCGAAATTGCTGCTGGTGGCATTTTTGAAATTGGAATCCGAACTGGCTGACCAATCGGGGCAACCCGGCACATGGGCGGTGGTGCGGATGATAACCACCCGCGCCGTGCCCGCGCCGACATAACCCTTGGTTACAGGAACCTCATTGCTGACCAACATGCCAAATTTTGCCGCCAAAGTTTCGACCATATTGCGGGTGCTGTGGCTGGCTTGCGGATCATCAAGGGCAATTTTATCGCCATATTTGACCCGCATCGCCTCGAACCAACCCAGCAGACGTTGCCGTTCTGCGGCGGTGGCACCGTCCGGCCCAGTTGTCAGATCAAATTCATATTGGTTGCGTTCGACCACCGGCTGATGCACCGAATCAAAGCCTTGATTGGTGGGCATGGTGGAACAGGCCGACAGCCCCAAGCTCAAGCCGATGGCCAGCAAGGGCAAGCGCGCAGTCCGGCGCAAGCCGTTGACTGATTTGCGGATCTTCGAAGAAAATACCATTGTCATCTCGCTTGTTTAGAGGCTTAGTTCAGAGAAAAACCCGGAGCCGTGGCTTCGGTTGATTTGGATGATGATTTTTTGTCACGATCTGGCTTGGCGTCCGCCAATTTGGGTGTCGCAGGAGTCATAGCCGCAACCGCCATCGCCGTGTTGGCATCTGGTGTGGCGGGCATCGGAGTCTGCGGGTCCTCTAACATCCCAATTTTCGCATTGGGCGCAGCAGGTTCCGCCGAAGTTGGCCCGGGCCGCACCGCCCCGCTTTTGCCAGCGGTTAATTGATTGCCAAACACTTGCTGCATAATATTGGGCGTTTCCAAGCCATCGGTTGGCAATTTAATATCGGCATCGCTGACCGGGCTGACCAGATAAGGCGTCACCACAATCACCAACTCGGTCTCGCCCTTTTGAAAACCGGTCGAGCGAAACAAAGCACCAAGGATAGGCACATCCGCCGCGCCGGGCACTTTTTGCAAGGACCGCTGGGTATTATTGCTCATCAATCCGGCGATCATAAAGCTTTGACCCGAACCCAGTTCAATCGTGGTTTCAGCGCGGCGGGTCGTCAGCGCCGGAATGCTGTAACCGCCGATTGACACCGCACCTTGGGTCGAAAGCTCGGATACTTCGGGGCGCACCCGCAATGAAATCCGGCCATCGGACAATACCGTCGGGGTGTAAGACAGGCTGACACCATATTTCTTATATTCGATCGAGACATTGCCCAAGCCAGATGACAGCGGAATGGGAAATTCACCGCCAGCCAGAAAATCAGCGGTCTCGCCAGAAACAGCGGTCAGATTAGGCTGGGCCAAAGTGGTGACAAGTCCGACCTGTTCGCCCAGATCAAGCGAGCTGAGCAATGTTTGCCCCAGCAATTTGCCGCCATAGGAAAAACGTGTGGCATTGCTCAGACCGCCGGTCATGCTGTAAAATGTATCACCACGGACAAATTGTCCGGCCACCGGATCAAACGGCGTCAGCGGCAAAGTTCCCGGCGCATAACCAAATTTGCTGGACGGATCGAGCAGCGGGAAACCCGTAGTATTCAACCCCGTAACCGTGCCCGAACTGGCCCCTTGGGTCACCCCAAACACAAAACCATTGGTATTATCGCGTGACGCCAGATTGGAATTGATCGTCCGCATCAGCGAACGGCTAACCTCGGCAAACCGCACCCGCAAATTGACTTGCAGCGGCACAGCGGTGCGCAGCCGGTTGATGATGCCAATTTTCAGCCCATCCGCCCCGACCTTGACCCCCGGATTCAACGCCACTGTCACCAGCTGCGCCGCCTGTGCGCTGTCCTCTGGTGATGCGACCGTGCCGGTTAGCAAAGCAAATTGGCCGACCATAGTGATTTTGATATTGGCATTGGGCATGGCTGCTTTTAGAACGCGGTCAACATTGGTGACATTTTGTGCCACCATCACACTGGCGGCATAGATGACCGCCCCGCTGGCCGACGTGGCAAAGACGGTGGCCTCACCAAAATCCTTGCCAAACAGGTGAATTTGCCGCGCATTGCTGACATAGACATCAGCCACTGCTGGGTTGGATGTCCAGACATGGGCAATCCCCACCGGCAAAGTGATCAGCTCGCCTTCGCCGGTTGACAGGAACACCTGTTTGGTAGGACGCTGGCTGCCACTGGGCATTTGGCCCACTTTGGCCGCAACCCTTGGGGCAGTAGGGCCAGCGATACTGGCCTCGGGAAATGCACTGGCCAAAGCCAGAGTGCCGCAACAGGCCAAGAAGGCCGCAGCGCGTGAGAATGGTGAAAAGCGCATCTTATTGACCCCCTGCACGGGCCGGTGAAACCCCGACGCCTTTGCTGGCCCCGCCAACGGGAACCAGTGTTTCAGCACTGCCGCGAATAACTGTGACCATCGGCCCCGTCGGTTCTGACGCGGCACCCCCGGCTGGCGTTATCGGCAGGGCGGGTGGAAGAGTTTTACGCGAAAAACGCGAAACATCGCCGCCGGTGGAAAAACTGGTAGCCCCCTCGGTGGGGCGATGGCTGGCTTTGGCCAGCAGCCGTTCTTCTTCCTGCTTGCTCGCGCCATCGGGCACTTTTACCGAACCGCTGGCGATGGCATGTTCCAGATCAGACTGGTTGTCGGCAATCGAACGCAAAGCAAGGCTTAGCGTCCCCAAAGTTTGTGCCACTTGCACCTTTTCAGCAATGCGCGGAGTTACTTCGATGGTGACGATATTGCTGGTGTGAACCAAGGTTTTGCCATTGACCACTTCGCTTTCGGTCGATTGATCGGTGGCCAATACGCGGATATTTTTCAACACGGTTTCGGTGGCTTTCAGCGCATCACTGCTGCCGCCCATACCGCTGCGTTGCACAGTTTGGGTCAGCATCAAATCCACATGATCGCCGGGGAAAATAAAGCCCGCAACCCCGGTATTGGCTGAAACCGGTATCGACACCGCCCGCATCCCCGCACCCAAAGCCGCCGCCAAAAATCCACGATCACCCGGCGCAACCAGCGCACCTTGGGTCAAGGGTTGGCCAGCGGTGATCGGATAACGCACCACCGTGCCCAGCAATTTCTTCTTATCGACATTGCCGTCGATGAAATAGGCATCCTGCACCAGATCTTTGGGCCATGGCTGAAAGGACACCGCATCCAACGACAAAATGGTGCCGACAGGCAAAGCGCGCTGGGCCACCAAAACCTTTGGCCCCTTGGGCACAGGTGCGACTGCTGCTTGAACCTGTGCGGTGGAACCTCCGGCCAGCATCGAACGCGCAGCCAGAGCGGTTCCCACCGCAATAACCATCGCCCCCAACAGCAGCATCAGTTTTTTCTTATCCATGACTCTGCATACCCTTCCGCACTGCGCGAATAATTTCTAATCTCTCAAGGAAAATGGTTAATATATTATAACCCAACATGGCCGCCGGCCTGAATAAGCGGGTAATAATTTGCCGATAATATCCAAAGCCCCGCACCCGAGATGGCAATGCCATAGGGAATGGCCAATTTTTCGCGTTGGCGGTGGGTAAAATGCCATAGGGCCAAGCCCACCGTCAGCACTCCGCCCAAAATCGCCATAATCAACACCAGCTGGGCAAACCATTCGGGTCTGATCCACAGCGCCAATGCAGTCAACAGCTTGACATCGCCCCCGCCCATTGCCCGCAAAGAAAATAACAGCGCCAGCGCGGCAAAGCTGAGCAACGCCACGCCCAGATGCCAGCCAACCGCACCCCATGATGCGCCGCTGGCCCACCAGAACACCGGTGCCAGCAGGACAATGCCACCGGTCAACCAATTATCAATCTGCCTGCGCCGAATATCGGTATAGGCGGCAATTACCAGCCCCACCGCCAAAGCCGCCAACAAAAGTGCCGTTAAAACGCTGCTATGCATAAATACCCCCGCCCAGACTGCACTGGTGTTAAGAGGTGTTTAACCCGCAAATTCTTACCAAAAAGTAACCAGCCATATGTTCCAGCTGTTAAGGATGTTTTTTTAGCCGCTGTTAAGGATCAGCGGCTTGACCAATGGTGCCCAAAACGCCACGCAAAATCCATGGATGCAGATTTTGCGATAATTGGTGCGGGCATGGCCGGGGCCTCGCTGGCGGCGGAACTGGCGATCCAAGCGCCAGCTGCGCAGATAGTCCTGATCGAAGCCGAACAATCCGCTGGTTATCACGCCACCGGCCGCAGCGCCGCTTTTTGGACTGAAAGCTATGGCGGGCCGGATATTCAGCCCTTGACCAGCGCATCGGGCAAGTGGCTGCGGGATAGGGGATTTCTCAAACCGCGCACTGCCCTGACCATTGCCCGTCAAGGCCAAGAGGCGGAACTGGAACAATTTGGCCGCCGCTATGCCGATTTGGGGGTGCGGATCGTGCATTTGGATCGCAGGGAGTTAGAAGGTTTGATCCCCAATTTACGCGCCAATTGGTGCGGGGGCATGTTGGAACCCGATTGCTGTGATATTGATGTGGCGGCGCTGCATCAGCATTATCTGGGTGTGGCACGCAAAGCGGGCGCCAAATTGATCTGCGCCGCTGGGCTGAAAGCTGCCGTCAAAATGTCTGGGGGTTGGCGGCTGTCGCTGGGCAATGGTCAATATTTACGGGCAAAAATTTTGGTCAATGCGGCGGGTGCTTGGGCCGATAATGTCGCACAAATGGCCACGGTCAAACCGCTGTCGATCACGCCATACCGAAGGACTATGGCCCAATTGCAGATGGCCAATGCGGTGTCACCCGACCTGCCCTTGGTGCTGGATTTGCACGAGACTTTTTATTTCAAGCCAGAAAATGGCCGTTTATGGCTCTCGCCGCATGATGAAACCCCCTGTGGCCCTTGCGATGCTGCGCCCGAGGAAGTGGATGTGGCCACAGCCATTGCCAGGCTGGAATCGGTGGTAGATTGGCAGGTGGTGCGGGTCGAACATCGCTGGGCAGGATTGCGTTCCTTCGCGCCGGATCGCCTGCCGATATATGGTTTTGATCGGCACGCGCCGCAGTTTTTCTGGTTTGCCGGACAAGGCGGCTTTGGCATCCAAACCGCACCCGCAGCGGCCAAATTGGCGGCGGGATTGTTACTGGGTCAGTGTGTCGGCGAGGTTGATCCTAGCCGCTATTCGCCGATGCGGTTTGGCTAGACTCTCAGAATCTTGGCGCTAAACCTATTCGAATCACAACCATACCGAAAGGGTCGTCATGGCGCATAAATTTGAAATTCGTAAAGACAAAGCCGGAGAATACCGCGCCTATTTCGTCTATAACAGCGAAACTATTTTCTGGACCGAAGGTTACAGCAGCAAAGCCAGCGCACAAAATGCGATTGATTCGATCAAGAAAAATGGCCCCGCCGCCGAAGTGGTAGATAATAGCTAGGGTCTGACCGATAGCGCAGCGGTGCTGGCCAATTGGTCGGCCCGCTCGTTTTCAGGATGACCGGCATGGCCCTTGACCCATTGCCAGTCGATTTTATGCCCGCGTATCACCACCAACAATTCGCGCCATAAATCATCATTGGCCACCGGTTTTTTCGCGGCATTGACCCAGCCATTTTTCTGCCAGCCAAAAATCCATTTGGTAATGCCATCAATGACATAGCGGCTATCGGTATAGAGCGTGACCGCGCAAGGCTGGGTCAGCGCCGCCAATCCACGGATCACCGCCGTCAACTCCATACGGTTGTTGGTGGTCTCCGCCTCGGCACCGGACAATTCCTTTTCATGCGCGCCTTTGCGCAAAATTACCCCCCAGCCGCCCGGCCCGGGATTGCCTTTGCACGCGCCATCGGTGAAAATCTGAACCGCATTCATACCGCGAAAATAGCGGCATGGGCCGGATCAGCATAAAATGCCAAGCGGCGGGCAAAAGCCATCGGGTCTTTGCGCGTGACCAAAGCCCCCGCCGGTGTATGCATCCAATCATAGGCGCGGGTCAGCAAAAAGCGCATGGCCGCCCCCCGCGCCAACACCGGCAGCGCCGCCCGTTCCGCATCCGACAGCGGCCTAACCGCATCATAACCCGCCAGTAAGCTGGCCGAAAGCGCCGGATCAAACCGCGCCCCCGTGTCATCAAAACACCAAGCGGCATGGGTCACAGCCAGATCATAAGCGGTGATGTCATAAGCGGCGAAGTAAAAATCAATCAATCCGCCAACTTTATCGCCCAACATCAGCACATTATCTGGAAATAGATCGGCATGGATGATGGAATGCGGCAGGTTTTTGGGCCAGTTTTCAGCCAGAAATGCCAAATTCTCAACCACTAAATCACCCAGACATGGATCAATGCTGGCCAGCCCATCCTGCCCGCAATCCCGCGCCAAT
>JBEAOQ010000250.1:0-5111 GCA_041164845.1 Pseudomonadota bacterium
GGGCTTTTGAACGTGTTAAAACTTCAACATAGCACCGATAAACGGTGCAGCATTTAACCGATTCCCAGCTATATTTCGGTTCTTGACGCCAATTGATAACGCTGTCAAGACAGCGTTGTCAAATTTGTGATGAAATATAGCAATCGCCTTCCCGATCTGGTTTCGGCCCGATGTGGTGATAATTCCGTCACAGGAATTTCAACACTGGGACTATGGTCAGGGGCAATGTGGTTAGATATGATCTTGAAATGAATAGTGAAGCACCCCAGTCCGAACGCAGCGGCCCCGCCACCATGACCGATGTCGCCCGCGCTGCGGGGGTGTCGATCAAAAGTGTGTCGCGGGTTATCAACCGCGAACCGCATGTCACCCCCAAATTGCGCGCCAAAATCGAAGCGGCGATCGCTGCGTTGAATTATGTGCCCGAAACCGCCGCCCGTTCGCTGGCTGGCGCACGCAGTTTCACCATTTCCGTGCTGTTTGATAACCCCAGCCCCAACTATACCATGATGGTGGTGGCGGGCGTTTATCGGGCCTGCACCGAGAACCAATATCATCTGCGAATTGACACGATCAATTCGGCGGTCGAGCCAGACGCGCTCAAACAACAATTGGATCAAATTCTGCGTCACAGCCGTTCGGATGGCTTGGTTCTCACCCCACCGCTGACCGATAATCCCGCCGTGCTCGATTTTTTGAACACCCATGGTATCCGCTATTGCCGGATTGCGCCGATTTTTGATCGTGAGACGTCGTTAGAAGTGTGGATTGACGATGCCGCAGCTGCAGCCGATGTTGCCGATCATTTCTGGAATTTGGGGCACCGCCGCTTTGGCTTGGTCGGCGGCCCTTTCAACCACGGCGCAGCCCGCACCCGAAGAGAGGGCTATATCGGCAGGCTGCATCAGCTTGATCCGTCGATCATCGTCAGCGAAGCCGATGGCGGGTTTGATTTTGAACAGGGCATTGCTGCTGGCCGTGAATTGCTCGCCGCACGGCGCTATCCCACCGCCATATTCGCCGCCAATGATGATTCGGCGGCAGGGGTGATGGCCGCCTGCCGCGAATTGGCGCTGGATGTGCCGGGGGATGTTTCGATTATCGGCTTCGATGACAGCTGGGTGGCCAAATCGGTGTGGCCTTACCTCACCACCATCCATCAACCGATCTCGGAGATGGCCCATGCCGCGACCTGTATGTTGCTAGATCGCAGCATAGGTGCTGGTGATACCAAGACCCAGCAGCTTGATTACCGGCTGATTGCCCGGGCTTCGGCGGGCAGTCCACGCTGATGCCCCCGCTCTGGTCAAGGATATGTCTGGTGTTAGCGGCCAGCATAGGGTTGGCCAGCGGCATGGCGTTCTCGGCCACGCCAGCGCCCTTAATCGCTCATCCGCGTATCTTCGTGCTGACCGACATCGGCAATGAACCCGACGATCAAATGTCGCTGGTGCGGCTGTTGCTCTATAGCAATGGACTGGACATTGAAGGCATTGGTGCCGTTACATCCATATGGCAACCCAGCAAAGTTCACCCTGAAATCGCCCAAACTGTTATTGCTGCCTATGGTCAGGTGCTGCCCCACTTGCGCCAACATGCCAATAACTGGCCCGCAGCCAACGATCTTGCCGGGCGGGTGATGCCGGGTATTGCCGGCTATGGCCTTGCGGCGATGGATGTGGATCACCCCTCACCCGCTGCGCTGGCGCTGATTGCCGCTGCCCGCCGCGATGATCCGCGTCCGCTGCGTGTCACCCTGTGGGGCGGAGCCAATGTGCTGGCCGAAGCCCTGGCCCATGCGCAAAAAACGCTTGGCGCGGCAGAAATGGCCATGCTTCTGGACAAATTGCGGATTACCGCGATCAGCGATCAGGATGATGCGGGGCCATGGATCCGCCGCAGCTTTCCTGCGCTGTTTTATGTGGTCAAACCCTCCACCCCCAACAGCGATGAATATGCCAGCGCGACATGGACCGGCATCAGCGGCGATGTCTATTACCGCATCCCCGGTGCCGATACATCACTGGTCACCAACGCATGGTTAGATAAAAATATCCGCAGCAAAGGCCCGCTGGGCAAAGCCTATCCGAAATTCATGTTCATCATGGAGGGCGATACCCCTAGCTATCTGGGCCTGATTGCCAATGGGCTAAACGCGCCCGAACATCCCGATTGGGGCGGCTGGGGTGGGCGTTATTTGCTGCGGCAACCCTATGGCGAGAGCCGCGCCATATGGACACAGGGCGGCGATATGTTTCGGCGGGTAACATCGGCGGATAGTGTGGGGGCAATGACCTCTGACCACGCCACGATCTGGCGCTGGCGCAGCGCCTATCAGAATGATTTTGCGGCCAGAATGGATTGGACAGTGCAAGATTATGCCCATGCCAATCACCCGCCTGTCGTGGTGGTGGCGGGCGATATGCAACGCAGCATGAAAGAGGGCGACACGATCACGCTTGATGCCAGCGCCTCGCATGATCCTGATGGCAATCGGCTCAGCTATCGCTGGTTTCACTATGCCGAAGCGGGTGCAGCGGGCGGCGTAAATCTGGCCGATGCCTCGGTGCAATCCGCCAGCACATCCCATGCCCGCATCACCGCGATTTCCCCCTGCCGCAAAGCATGGATCGACGGCATGATCTCCTGCAAAGGCAGCGGCACCGCGCATATCATACTGGCGGTCACCGATAATGGCCGCCCCGCGCTCACCCGCTATGCACGCATCATTCTGACAATAGAGCCAAAATAAGTGACAATGAGAGGTTGAAACCATGATAAACCGACGCAACACGATCAAATTGCTGGGCGGGGTCACCGCCGTGGCTACGGCATGCAGAAGCGCCGTGGCCACGGCCAGCAAAAGCGCCTTCGCTACGTCCGACAAAGCCATGGCCGATGCTTCCGTTGCATCAACCACAACAACCCCCAATGGAATCAAATGGTTCAGCACATCACCCGGTGCAGCTTGGCGCAGCTTGGCCGGATTGACATTCTCCTCGCCCAGCGCCGATCCCTTCGGGCACGACGTCACCATTCACCCAGATGCACCGCTGCAAAAAATCGACGGCTTTGGCGGGGCCTTCACCGAAAAGGGCTGGGAGGCCCTCACCGCGCTTTCCCCGACCCAGCGCGATGCCGCCATGGCCGCACTCTTCGCGCCCCATCACGCCGCTTTCAACCTGTGCCGCACCCCGTTGGGGGCCAATGACATCAGCCGCAAATGGTATAGCTATGATGAAACCCCCGACGATTTCGCGCTGGAGCATTTCAGCATCGCCAACGACCGTGAAACGCTGATCCCCTATATCAAATCGGCCCGCCATCATGCGCCTGACCTGAAACTCTGGGCATCACCATGGTCGCCGCCAACATGGATGAAAAAAGGCAAGCATTATGCCCAAGCCCCTGCTTGGCCGGGCCAACCATCGAACGGCATCAGGCCCGATCAACTGGGGCAAGAAGGCACAGACAGCTTCATCCTCGAAGACCGCTATCTCGAAGCCTATGCCCGCTATTTCCGCCGCTATGTCGAGGATTACGCCAAGGAAGGCGTGCCCATCAGCATGGTCATGCCGCAGAATGAATTTAACTCGGCTCAGCCCTTTCCCAGCTGTTGTTGGACGCCCGAAGGTCTGGCGCGTTTCATCCCGTTTCTGGGCAAGGAAATGGGCGCGGTCGGCGTCGAGATATTCTTTGGCACACTGGAACGCGGCAATGCCGATCTGCTAAGCAAAGTGCTGGCCGATCCCAAAGCCGCACCCTTTATCAAAGGGGTGGGCGTGCAATGGGCGGGCAAAGGCGCGCTGGCCGAAATCCGCCGCCGCCATCCCGATCTTACCCTATGGGGCAGCGAACAGGAATGCGGCGTTGGCACCAATGATTGGCACTATGTGCGCTATAGCTGGGAGGTGATAAAACGCTATTTCCAGAACGGCGCCAGCGCGTGGCATTATTGGAATTTGGTGATGCCGGTCGGCGGGATGAGCGGCTGGGGCTGGCCACAAAATTCGCTAATTACCGTGGATACCAAGGCCGGGACATGGCATTTAAACCCCGAATATTATCTGATGCGCCATTTCAGCGCCTTTATCCAAAAAGGCGCGCATCGCGTGGCGACAGACAGCTTCTTGGGCTTTGAAAATCAGCTGGCCTTCCGCAACCCCGATGGCAGCCTGGTGATCGTCATCCAGAACGAAATGGCGCAACCCCAATTGGTGCGGATGACGGTCGGTGACAAACAGCTGAATGTCACCCTGCCGGCAGACTCGCTCAATTCAATTTGCATATAATTTTAGGGATAGTTTTCAACCGTATCTTTGCCGAACCTCCCCTCGCCGGATGGCGACAAACATATGCACCAAGGGTTCGCAGTGATAAATATGTGGTGCGCCGCGCTCGAGATGACGAGCACTACGTTTTCGCTATAGCCCTATAGGCTTCCCGCAACCAATCACGCCAGCTTATCGAGAATATCGAAGACCTTACCAATATATTGTTGAAACTGCTCGCCGTCTGTTGACTCCCACAAATCCTGCCGGACTCGGACACGAAACTCTGCTTCCGTTGTTGGCCTTGCTCGCAAAAATTCATCAATCATTGATTTGCGCAGCAGACCTCTGGCCGGATCAGCGTCGGGGTGGTTGGGCTTGATTTCCTGTTCGCGCAATTCAATCAAAGCTGCGCGAGCTTTGTCTGCGGTCATTTTGCCCATAGGTTTGGGCAAGGCCACCATGCCGTTCATGGTCTCGGTGGTGATGCGCGCGATACCCAAATCGGTGATTAAGTGCCTTCCTCTGGAATGGTTTTTGACCAAGCCTTTGCTGTGAAGGGAATTGCTTCTTGATTGTGAGAGGGCGTTGTTGACCAACTCCTCCCATTTTTCCTCATTTGGTCGGAAATTAGCCTGGGCCATATCGGCGGGCGATAATGGCAAGACTGTTCGCAATTGACGTTTAAGCTCAGCATTCGTCCATTGGCCACGGTTCTTCATCAGATTCAGAATGGCAATCTGGACATCGTTTTCAGTGACGCGCGACAAGCCGGAGTTGGCACCGTTCAAAACGGGACTGGGCGTTGATACCGCCGCACCAAAGAGATCAAGGCTATCG
>JBEAOQ010000251.1:0-5567 GCA_041164845.1 Pseudomonadota bacterium
GATGGCGCGAATGATCCGCATTGGATTGCCGCCGATTTGCTGAGTCAGGCCGAGCATGATCCGGTGGCGCAATCCATCCTCATTACCGATGATGCAGATTTTGCCGATCGGGTGACGGCGGCGGTGCAGGATGAGCTGGCTTTGCTGACTACGGAAACCACGGCGCGGGCCAGTTGGGACAATTTCGGCACGATTATTGTGGTGCCCGATTTGGCCCAAGCGCCCGTTTTGGCCAATGCGTTGGCGGCGGAGCATGTTGAAATTGCCACCGATGATCCGGAAATTCTATTCGCGCAAATCCGCCATGCCGGTTCGGTGTTTTTGGGCCGCCACACCCCCGAAGCGGTTGGCGATTATGTCGCTGGCCCCAACCATGTCTTGCCCACGGGACGGCGGGCGCGGTTTTCATCGGGGCTGTCGGTGTTGGATTTTATGAAACGCACCAGTTTTATCGCGCTGGATGAGGCGGCTTTGCGCCAAATCGGCCCCGCAGCCGTGGCGCTGGCCCATGCCGAAGGGCTGCCCGCCCATGCGCGTTCGGTGGAAATTAGGATGAAGCCATGAATGACCCAACCCAGAATCCCGCCCCCAAGAACCCAACTCCGCGCAAGATAAAGCCCCGCTCTGCGGCACGGATGGCGGCGGTTCAGGCGCTGTATCAACACAGTATGGAGGCCACCCATTTGCCGATGTTGCTTGATGAATTTCACCGGCACCGGCTGGGCGCGGAAATCGAAGAATTGCACTTTGCCGAGGCGGAAACCGCGTTTTTTGATGATCTCGTCACCGGCACCATCGCCCGCCGCGATGAAATTGATGAGCTGCTGACCAGCAAATTGGCCGATGGCTGGAGCTTGGTGCGGCTGGACAAAACCATGCTGCAAATTTTGCGGGTTGGAGCTTATGAATTGCTCGCCCGTGCGGATGTGCCAACCGCCGCCGCAATCAGCGAATATGTCGATGTCGCCCATGCGTTTTTTGATGCGCGTGAAGCGAAATTCGTCAATGGTTTGCTGGATGCGGCGGCGAAAGCTGTGCGGTAAATCTATCCATCCCATCAAGGGGGAAGGAAATCTGTGACCAGCGAACTCGCCTTTATCGCGGCCCTGCGCGGCATGGCCACCCACCCAGCGGCGCGGGGTTTGGCGGATGATTGCGCGGTGGTGGAATTTGGCGCGGAAACCCTGATCCTAACCCATGATATGATGGCCGAGGGCGTGCATTTTTTGCGCGACCAAGACCCCGCCGACATCGCGTGGAAATTGCTGGCCACCAATATGTCTGACCTTGCCGCCAAGGGGGCCGAGCCGATTGGGGTGTTGCTGGGTTACACATTAGGCGGCGATGATGCGCGGTTTTTGGCCGGTTTAACCGAGGCTTTGGCCCATTATGGCGTGGCATTATTGGGCGGTGATACGATTTCGGTCACAGGCTCACAAACATTGGGCCTGACCGCGTTGGGCCGCGCCACCACCCGCCCCGTGCCGTCACGTAGCGGCGCGAAGGCCGGAGATACGCTGTGGATCACCGGCGCGGTTGGTGCGGCAATGATCGGGCTGGAAGCATGGCAAGCGGGCCATGCAGACCCCGCCGCCAGTGTCGCCTATCGCCGCCCGCGTGCCTTGCTGGCCGAGGGCCGCGCCCTTGCCCCATATGTTACCGCGATGATGGATGTATCCGATGGATTATTGCTGGATGCCGCCCGCATGGCCCGCGCATCAGGCCTATGTTTCGCTATCAACAGTGCGGATGTGCCGATCCACGCGCCAGAAAATCGCCGCGCCGAAGCCTTGCGTTGGGGCGATGATTATCAGCTGCTGTTCACCCTGCCCGCCGGATTGGAACCGCCAGTTGCGGCCAGCAAAATCGGCGTGGCCATAGCCGAAACCACCGCGCCCATCCTGCTTGATGGCGAGCCATTGTCTGAAACTGATGGGTTAGGATATGAGCATTAGATTGAACTATTGGAAGCAAACCCAATTCTGTTTTTGCCAGTTCAGGCGATGGGTTGCTTCGCTACGCTCGCAATGACGAAATGCTATAGCTCAGTCTAAACCTTTGGTATCGGTGAACAATCCACCCCTCGCGCCACCAAAATCTCACGCATTGCTTGAAACGCCGCCCGATTGCGGTGGATCAATATATTGGGATAAAGATGGTGGATGACGTGATATTCCATGCCCATCGAGGCCAGATAACCCACTTTGCTGCGGAAAACGCGGGTATTGCCATAGCGGCCCTTGCGTTCATGGCGCGGAAAATGCGGCGCCCAGCTCAGGAAAAACCGGGTATAAGACAGGCCAATATGACGCGGCAGCCACCAGACCAGCGCCGCCTCAATCGCGTAACCATTCCACGCCATGGTGAACAAACACGTCATAAAAAACAGCTGCATAATAATCGTATGCCGCATCACCGCTTTGGCTTCGGGCGTGCCCATTTCGCCCAAAATCCGTTTGTAATGATGGATCGAACCATCGACCCCGGGTTGGCGATTATACCAAGTCATATACCAAGCGCGCAAAGCATTGGGCGCATCATCCGAATAATCAGGGTCTTGCAATGGATCATTGCAATGCGAATGATGGCGCAAATGCATCATCCGCGCCATGCTAAAAGGAAACACAATCGGGAAATTGGACACCCAACCCACGGCTTCATTCAACCAGCGGTTTTTGCTGCCGGCGCGGGCAATATTGGAATGCATCGCCTCATGCGCCGTAAGATAGCCATAAGCGCAGAAAAAACACGAGGCCACACAGGCAGTTGCCAGATTGAGCTGGTGATAATAGGCCAAGGGGAAAAAGGCCAACCAGATTGCAAAACAGCCAAAGGTCAGCGCGACATAGGGCCAGCGCGGCCCTTCGTGAAAGGGTGCGGCAATCGCGATTTCTTCTTTGCGCAAATCGCGGCGTGTGTGCCGGTCAAGCCCATCGACCAGCATGGAAATGGCTGGGCCATCGCCGGACATTGGATTTTGAATCAGCCGGTCAACCGTCAATCCATCGCGCAGGTCAATTGTCTCCATCACAGCCACCTGCCGCGCAAATTGGCGATCAGCCCCCAGCTGCCGCCGATTGCCAATCCGCATAATGTGGGGGACAGCCCCAAGGGCGCGGCAATTTGCCAGCGCAGCATCACTTGCGCGATCAGCGGAGCGATAAAGCCAATGCCGAACAGAAAGGGCATGATAGACATTAATTTGCGTGCAGCTTGTTCCATGACGTTAACCTCTCATAAACCACGCTTTTCTGCAAGACCATGTTGCACGCTAAATAGTCAACTCCGTGCCAATTTTGGGCAGCCAGATTGTTGTCCCATACGATGACGTCATGGCACCGCGTAAAAACCCCCAGTTTTGCGCCTTTGGGGGCTTGCACCATCTGTTCTCTGGCTTATAGCGAATCGATTTTGCGGCAAATTTCAACAGGGATGCCGCGAAACACTCACATCTTAAGCGGGGGAGTCTGCTCAGTGAATTTGGTAACTTTATCCATCCTTCTCGGATTGGCGGCCATCATATATGGCTTCGTCACCAGTCGGCAGGTGCTTGGCGCATCGGCTGGCAATGAAAAAATGCAAGAAATCGCCGCCGCTATCCAAGAGGGTGCTCAGGCCTATCTCGGTCGCCAATATCGCACCATTGCGATGGTGGGCGTGGCGGTTGCGGTGCTGGTCTATGTCTTTTTGGATATGCCACGCGGCGGTGAACCGATCTCGGCAGCTGGCTTCTTGCTGGGTTCGATCCTGTCGGGGGCAACTGGCTTTATCGGGATGAATATCTCGGTTCGCGCCAATGTCCGCACGGCGGCTGCGGCGCAAAGCGGTTTGCAACAGGGGTTGACTCTGGCATTTCGCGCTGGGGCTATCACCGGCATGTTGGTTGCTGGTTTGGCTTTGTTGGCAATTTCTGGCTTTTTCTGGTATCTGACCGGCCCCGCTGGCCATAGCGTTGGCGGCGCGGATCGCACCGTGGTTGATGGCCTGGTTGCCCTCGCCTTTGGTGCGTCGCTGATCTCGATCTTTGCCCGTTTGGGCGGTGGTATTTTTACCAAGGCTGCCGACGTCGGTGCCGATCTGGTGGGCAAGGTTGAGGCCGGAATCCCCGAAGATGATCCACGAAACCCCGCTGTTATTGCCGATAACGTCGGCGATAATGTCGGCGATTGCGCGGGCATGGCCGCTGATTTGTTCGAAACCTATGTCGTTACCATCGGTGCGACAATGGTGTTGACTGCTTTATTGCTGAAAGACGCAGCCAATTTGATGGCGCTGATGAGTCTGCCTTTGTTGATTGGCGGCGTTTGCATCATTACCTCGATTATTGGCACCTATTTTGTCCGCCTTGGTGGCGGCAAAAATATCATGGGCGCCATGTATAAGGGCTTCTTGGTCACCGCTGTATTGTCCATTCCCGCTATCTGGTGGGCCATCAGCTATGCGCTGGGCGGCGATATGGAAGCATCGGTTGGCGGACAAGCCTTCACCGGCCGCATCTTATTCTATTGCGGGCTGGTTGGTCTGGTCATCACTGGCCTGATTATCTGGATCACCGAATATTACACCGGCACCAATTATCGTCCGGTGCGGTCGATTGCCAAGGCTTCGGAAACTGGCCACGGCACCAATGTTATTCAAGGTCTGGCGATCAGCCTTGAATCCACCGCCCTGCCCACGCTGGTTATCTGCGCCGGTATCATCATTGCTTACCAATTGGCTGGCCTGATCGGTATTGCCTATGCGGCCACCGCCATGCTGGCATTGGCGGGCATGGTTGTTGCGCTGGATGCCTATGGTCCGGTCACCGACAATGCTGGCGGGATTGCCGAAATGGCCGGTCTGGACGATTCGGTGCGCGAAAAAACCGATGCGTTGGATGCGGTTGGCAATACCACCAAGGCTGTCACCAAGGGCTATGCCATTGGCTCGGCTGGTTTGGCGGCGCTGGTGCTGTTTGCAGCCTATACCACTGACCTTAAAGCATTCTTCCCAGATTTACAGGTCAGCTTCAGCTTGGAAAACCCCTATGTCATCGTCGGGCTACTGCTCGGTGCGCTATTGCCCTATTTGTTTGGGGCGATGGGGATGACGGCGGTTGGCCGCGCTGCGGGCGAAGTGGTCAAGGATGTGCGTGACCAGTTCAAAAACAACCCGGGGATTATGACCTATGAATCCAAACCGGATTATGCCCGCACCGTCGATCTGGTGACCAAAGCGGCGATCAAGGAAATGATTATCCCATCCTTGCTGCCGGTGCTGGCCCCGATTGTGGTCTATTTCGTGATTACGGCGGTGGCGGGACAGGCACAGGGCTTTGCCGCTCTGGGCGCTCTGCTGTTGGGTGTGATTGTTGGCGGGCTGTTTGTCGCTATCTCGATGACATCGGGCGGCGGCGCTTGGGACAATGCCAAGAAATATATTGAGGACGGTCACTACGGCGGCAAGCAGTCGCCGGCCCACCAAGCCGCCGTCACCGGTGATACGGTCGGTGATCCTTACAAAGACACGGTCGGGCCGGCGATCAACCCGATGATTAAAATTCTCAACATCGTCGCCTTGCTCTTAAT
>JBEAOQ010000252.1:0-7844 GCA_041164845.1 Pseudomonadota bacterium
TGCGTTCACCGCCGCCGCGTCAATTTTGCGATAGGTGGCGGGTAAGCCGGTGATATAGCCATCGCCGCGCCCCAATCGGTCATTGACGCGGATCGCATCCATCACCTGTGCATTGCTTTCATAATGGGTTGGCAGACTGCGAATTTTGCCATCGGTGGCGCGCAACAACTCTTCGCCAGTCACCGGCTTGGTGGCGGTAAAACCCTGCATATCGGCGATAATCGCTTTGAGCGAATCGCCGGTGCGGTCGGTTTGCACGGGGGCAAATAGCAGGAATGATCGCGGCCCCAGCGGCTGACGAACCACGCTTTGCACGCCATAGCTCCAGCTTTTGTCCTCACGCAGATCCATATTCAGCCGCGACAGAAAACTGCCACCCAGCACATCATTGGCGACATCCACTGCTTCATGCCCCGCATCGCGGCCAGTTATCGGCAGGATTTTTGCGCCAATGATAAAGGACTGCGGCGCGCCGGGCCGATCATAGACCACGATTCTGGTGCGGGTTTTAGCCAGAGGGACATCGAGTTGTTTGACCGGTGCCGCGCCAGCGGGCGCTTGCCAATCACCAAAGCTGGCCTCCAGCATCGGTAGCAGTTGATCCATCGCCATATCGCCAACCACGGTAATCCGCGCCAGATCGGGCCGCAGCCATTTGGCATGGGCGGCGCGCAATGTGTCGGGCGTTTGCGCGGCCAAACCGGCAGCATCGCCCAGCCCATCGCCCGGTTGGGCATAGGGATGGGCGGCGGGATAGAGCAAAGGATTGAGCACATGCATCGCCAGCCCTTGCGGTGAGGCCAATGTCGCGGCCAAAGCTGTGGTCTGCTGACCGCGCACCCGTGCCACATCATCCGCCGCAAAGGCGGGGTAGCGAACAATATGCCGCATCAATTCCAACGATGGCGCGAGATTGGCAGAGAGCGCGTTCAGCGTCACACTGCTGTTATCCAGCGTGGCATTGGCGGCAATTCCCGCGCCCAATCGCTCCTGCATTTCGGCAATTTCGGTGGCGTTCAGATGGTATGCGCCATGCGCCACCCCTTCATCCAACAGATTGAGCATCAGCCCTTGGGTGCCCGGTCGATCTTGGGCATCGGCAGCATATCCGGCGTCAAAGCTGATAGTGACCAGCACTTTGGGAACAGCAGTGCGCCGCGCCAAAATCACCGAAATACCATTGGCCAATTTAGCGCGTTGGATTTGTGGGAAGGTCAGCGGGCCAACGTCGGCCACCGGCGGCGCTTTGCGCGGCGCGGATTTGGCCAGTGGCGGCGCAGGTTTTTTGGTATCGGCGTGGGGTGCAGGATGGGTGGATTCATCACCCCAACCACCCATAGTATCGCCCTGTTCACGGCGCGCACCCGCCTCAAAATTGACCGATAAGGCCGGACGCAGCAACCAGCGTCGGGCAGCAGCACGGACATCATCGGGGGTGACGGCGGCAATCCGCGCCAGATCGGCTTTGTAATGCGCCGGATCGCCCGAAAACAGCAGGCCTTCCGCCAAAGTAGCGCCTTTGCCGCCCATATCGCCGACTGATTCCAGCGCGGCAATCTCTTCGCTGACATGTTTGGTCTTGGCGCGCAGCACCTCATCGGCGGTTGGGCCTTCGTTCAAAAACCGCGCAATTTCCCTGGTAAAGGCTGTTTCGGCGGCTTTACGATCAACCCCAGGCTTGATGTCCATGCTGATGCCGATTTGGCTGATCTGCTCATGCACTTCGGCCTCGGCGGTTACCGCCACTGCCAGCTGTTGGCCACGCACCAGACTATTATCCAGCCGCGATGACGCCAGCCCACCCAAAATCCGCATGGCTATGGCCAAAGCGGGGGTATCGACATGGTTCAGCCCCGGCCCGCTCCACCACCGCCACAGCCGCGTGGTCGCCACTTGGTCATGCATGGTGCGGGTGATGGGGGCGGGCAGATCCACCGGCGCGGCCTTGACCGGCGCAACCTTTGGCCCACGCGGAATATGGGCAAAATAGCGCGTGACCAGCCGCTTTGCCGTGGCCAGATCGACATCCCCCGACAAAGCGAGCACGACATTATTGGGTGCATAATTCATCGCAAACCACCGGCGGACATCGGCCAGGCTGGCGGCGTTCAGATCAGCCATCGAACCAATTGCGGCATGGCGATAGGGGTGCCCGACCGGAAACAGCCCCTCATTGACCGCATATTGCAGCAGGCCATAGCTCTCATTATCGCCTTGTCTCTTTTCATTTTGCACCACACCGCGCTGCTTATCCAGCTTGTCTTGGGTGACAGCGCCCAGCAAATGACCCATCCGGTCGCTTTCCTCAAACAGCGCCAAAGCCAGCGCGCCAGTTGGCACGGTTTCGACGTAATTGGTGCGGTCATACCAAGTGGAACCATTGGTGCCGGGCGATCCGGCGGCTTCTAGTGGCACATCAAAATTGGTGACATTTTCGCTGCCGCCGAAAAACAAATGCTCATAAAGATGGGCAAAGCCGGTTTTGCCGCGTGGTTCATGTTTGGAGCCGACGCGGTAATAAACCGTTACCCCGACGATTGGCGCTTTGCGGTCGGTGTGAACGAGGACGCGCAAGCCGTTTTTTAGGGTGAAGCTGTGGTAGGGTATGTCCACCGCTTTGACCAGACTGGCGAGCGGGGCTGGCGCGGTTTTGGGGGCGGGGGCATTGGCGCAAAGGGCCAGCGCGGCGATGGTGAGTATCTGTATACGGGTCATGCTCATCTTGTATCGTGCCAATGCCTTCTTCACAATTAACAAGAAATTTGCAGCTAAAAATTTCGATTGCATGACGACCAGATGCATGAAAACCTATACCATCTTTATCGCAGGGAGATGGACGATGACACATTTAGACATGATGCAATCGCGGCGCAATTTTATCACCGCTGTGGTGGTGGCGGCAATGGCCGCGCCTTTCGCCAAAATGGCCCATGCCCAAGGTTTGGGCGGCGGATTAAGCGGATTATTGGGCAAGGCATCAGATTCATCGCTGGACAAATTGGCGGTTCCGGGGGCGTTTTACAATGACACCTCGATTCGCATCGGCTTGCCGGGATTGGGCGCGGCGGGCGGCGTATTGGGCAATTTGGGCGGCAGTTCGGGCGGTTCAGGCGCGGCGAATAGCGGAATTTTGGGCCAAGTTTTGGGGCAGGCTGGAAGTAATGTGGGGGGTGGCAATCTGGGCGCATTGGCGCAAATTTTGGGCAAGGCCGATAGGCTGGGGCTAACCGGTGGCCTCACACGCAGCTTGAACACGGCGGCAGGGCTGGCGGTCAAAGAAGTCAAACCGATTTTCCGCAGCGCCATATCCAAATTGTCGATCAGTGATATTCCCAATATCGCCAGCCAAAATGACGGGGCCAGCCAATATCTGCGGCGCAGTGCCGGCGATGAATTGCATCTGAAATTGCGGCCCTTGATGGATTCGGCGCTGGGGCAGGTGGGCGCGTTTCGTCAGTTAGACCGGCTGGGCAGCAATAGCTATCTGGCGGCGGCGGGACTAAACCGCGATGGTTTGAGCAATTCCGTGACCAAACAGGCGCTAAACGGCATTTTCAAATATATTGGCGTCGAAGAAGGCAAATTGCGCGCCAATCCGCTGGGAGCTGTGGGCGGGGCCGTGGGTGGGCTTGGTGGTTTGGGTGGATTGCTGGGGGGTGTGGTGAAATAAATTTTACACCCGTCTAAAAATCTGCCCGCTGTCGAACATCGAAATCCGCCATTCGCCGTCAGCCTCGCGGCGCATATCCATTTTGACGTCGGCCACCGCCAGCGGATCGCAGGTGTCTAATGGCGCTGTGCCGGTGGCGGCAAAAAACAGCAGCAAATAGCCCGTCGATGCGGTGTTTTCGCCGGTGAATTGCACGCGGATATTGGAAATAATATGCCGCATCACCGGCGCGCCGCCCGCCGCCGTCAACCGTTCCATCCGTGCCAAATAAAAACCCTCAACCGCCGCCAAACCTGCGCGCCATTCACCGCCGACATTATAGCGGCAATCGTCGGTCAGCACATCGGATGCGCGGATGGTCAACCCGCTTTGGACATCCAGTTCGTCACCCCATTGATAGATCAGTTGATGAATGGCGGATAGATGTGGGGCTTGTTCAGCGGTAAATTTGGCCATGGTTTTTTGCTCTCTGATTGCATTATTGCCGGTTTAGCTGGTTGCTCACCCTCTGGGAAGATGGCGACACACATATCGCAGTTGCCCCTTGTGTTGCTGATACGCAACACTATCTCTGATGCAAACGGAGGTTGTCCCACATGAATCTCGAAAAATTTACTGACCGCGCCAAGGGTTTTCTGTCCGCCGCGCAAACCATTGCTATTCGGCTGGGACATCAGCGGATCACCACCGATCATATCCTCAAAGCCCTGCTCGATGATAGCGAAGGCATGGCCAGCGGGCTTATCACCCGTGCTGGCGGCGATGCGGCGGCGGCGTTGAGGGCGGTTGATGCCAATCTGACCAAAATCCCTGCTGTATCGGGTGGCGGGGCACAGGCCACGCCCGGCTTGGATAATGATGCGGTGCGGGTGTTGGACAGTGCCGAGCAGATTGCCGGTAAATCGGGTGATAGTTTTGTTACCGTGGAACGGCTGTTGCTGGCCCTATGTTTGGCGGGAACTACGCCTGCGGGTCAGGCGCTTAAATTGGCGGGCCTTACCCCGAAATCCTTGGAATTGGCCATTTCAGACCTGCGCGGTGGCCGCAATGCCGACAGCGCCAGCGCCGAGAACGCCTATGATGCGATGAAGAAATATGCCCGCGACCTGACCCAAGCCGCCCGCGACGGCAAATTAGATCCGGTGATCGGCCGCGATGAAGAAATCCGCCGCACCATCCAAATCTTGGCCCGTCGCACCAAAAACAACCCCGCGTTGATCGGAGAACCCGGCGTCGGTAAAACCGCGATTGCCGAAGGGCTGGCGCTGCGGATTGCCAATGGCGACGTGCCTGATTCGCTGAAACACCGCCGCCTGATGTCGCTGGATATGGGCAGTTTGATTGCCGGTGCCAAATATCGCGGCGAATTTGAAGAGCGGTTAAAGGCGGTTTTGGATGAGGTTAAGGGCGCGGAAGGCGAGATCATCCTGTTTATTGATGAGATGCACACGCTGATCGGCGCGGGCAAATCGGAAGGGGCAATGGATGCCGGAAACCTGTTGAAACCGGCGCTGGCACGCGGCGAATTGCATTGCATCGGCGCGACCACTCTGGATGAATATCAGAAATATGTCGAAAAAGACCCCGCGCTACAACGCCGTTTTCAGCCGATTTTTGTCGGCGAACCGACGGTCGAGGACAGCATCAGCATTCTGCGCGGGCTGAAAGATCGCTATGAATTGCACCACGGTGTCCGCATCACCGATGGCGCGATTGTCGCCGCTGCTACCCTGTCCAATCGCTATATTTCCGACCGTTTTCTGCCCGACAAAGCGATTGATTTGATGGACGAAGCCGCCAGCCGCATCCGCATGGAGGTGGAGAGCAAGCCTGAAGAGATCGAGGTGCTCGACCGGCGGATAATCCAGCTGAAAATCGAGGATATGGCGCTGGCCAAGGAAAGCGATGCTGCATCCAAAGACCGGCTGGACAATCTGCGCGCTGAATTGGCCGATTTGGAAGAGCAAAGCGCGGCGCTGACCACCCGTTGGCAGAATGAGCGCGACAAAATCGCAGCGGAGGGCAAGATCAAAGAGGCGCTGGATGCTGCTCGCCTCGAACTGGATCAAGCCCAACGTGGCGGCGATTTGGGCCGTGCGGGCGAATTGGCCTATGGCAAAATTCCGCAATTGGAAAAACAACTGGCCGACGCCCAAACCATTTCGGAAAACGCCCTGCTGCGCGAAGAGGTCACCGCCGAAGACATCGCCGCCGTGGTCAGCAAATGGACCGGTGTGCCGATGGAGCGGATGTTGGCGGGTGAGCGCGAAAAATTGTTGAAAATGGAGCAGGCGATTGGGGCGCGGGTGATTGGCCAATCGGATGCGGTGGTTGCGGTGTCCAAAGCGGTGCGGCGGGCGCGGGCGGGGCTGCAAGATCCGAACCGGCCCTTGGGCAGCTTTCTGTTTCTTGGCCCCACCGGCGTCGGCAAAACCGAATTGACCAAGGCTTTGGCCGGGTTTTTGTTCGATGATGATGCGGCGATGGTTCGGATTGATATGTCTGAATTTATGGAAAAACACAGCGTGTCGCGGCTGCTGGGCGCGCCTCCGGGCTATGTCGGCTATGACGAAGGCGGGGTGCTGACCGAAGCCGTCCGTCGGCGGCCATACCAAGTGGTGCTGTTCGATGAGGTGGAAAAGGCGCATCCCGATGTGTTTAATGTCTTGCTGCAAGTGTTGGATGATGGCCGCCTGACCGATGGGCAGGGGCGGACGGTAGATTTCACCAATACTATCATTATTTTAACCAGTAATCTTGGCAGTGCTTTCCTCGCCAATCTGGAAGATGGGCAGGATGTGGGCAGTGTGGAGCCGCAGGTGATGGAGATTGTCCGCGCCCATTTCCGCCCCGAATTTCTCAACCGGCTAGATGAAATCATCCTGTTTCACCGGCTGGGTCAGGAACATATGGCGCCGATTGTCGAAATTCAGATTGCCCGCGTGGCGGCGTTGTTGAAAGATCGCAAAATCACATTGGATTTGACCGATGCCGCCAAACGCTGGCTGGGGCGGGTGGGCTATGATCCGGTCTATGGCGCAAGACCGCTGAAACGGGCGGTGCAGCGTTACGTCCAAGACCCACTGGCCGAAAAATTGCTGGCGGGGGAGGTGCCCGATGGGTCGGCAGTGCAGATTGATGAAGGCGATGGGGAATTGCGGATTGGGGTGGGGTGAGAGTCGATTGTTTATTCACACTCCGTCATGCTGGCTCCTGACAGGTCGCTGTTTCAGCATCCATGGGGCCAATTACCCATTCTTGCCGAACGGGATATGTTACTGGGCGAGCAAAGTGGAGGGAAAATGCGGGAGTAATCATTGCCCCGTGTCCCCGGACGGTCACGTCTTGTAGATACACGACCAACGGGCTGAACCAATGTAACGCAGCAGGAACGGCGCATTTTGGTTATGATCTGAACAGCAACCCCCACCGTCGCGGGACCAGCATCATCCCGGCAAGGAGGCCCCGGCATAGGGATCAAACTGCGGCGCTTTGGTGGGGGCGGGTTTGGGCGGTGGTGCGGGGGGCAGGTTTGGCGGCAGGGTTATTTCACCGCTGCCGCGCACCATGTCGATAAAACCATGGGCAATCAGGGGCGCGCCGAACAGGATAAAACAGCCCAACACCACGCGGACACCATCACGCAATGCCATCCGTCCGCTCAGCATCGACATGCCGACAAAAGCGACGGCGACAATGGCGATGATCGTGCCCAACTGACCGAGCAGCAGCTGTTCGACCCACGACACGGCAGCGGGCAAAGCGGTTTCAGCCGATGGTGTCCGATCAGCGAAAAAGGATAAGGACATATATAGCGAGCCCCAGGTAAAATGATTTCATTTTATCTGGATAAGGCGAACGACAACAAAAACATATAGCCAAATTTCTGAATCATTTTAATCCAATTTGGCTATTATCTATTCCTTCGCTTAAAATGGGACAATTCACCCCGCGCTATTGCTGATAAAACCATAGCATTGCGGCAAGGCTTGTGCCAGTCTTGGCAAATAGGGTGGGGAGAGATTCGTGAGACAGCAGTATATACGGTTTATCGCTACCCTGCTGGCGGTTTTGGCTTGGCCCGCGCAGGTTTTTGCCGCGACTTTGGCTGATCCCCAAGGGTCGGGGGTGTTGGTTGGCGCGGCCCGCTGGGTTGAGGGCACGATGTTGGGTT
>JBEAOQ010000253.1:0-3255 GCA_041164845.1 Pseudomonadota bacterium
CAAGAAAGCACAGCTCATCGGCCCCCGCCGCATCATAGGCACGGGCTTGCTCGACCGGATCACCGGCATCGCGCAGATCGACGAAATTGACGCCCTTGACCACGCGGCCATCGCGGACATCAAGGCAGGGGATGACGCGGATGCGGACGGTCATATACACTCCATAAAAGCCCTCTCCCCAAAGGGGGAGAGGGTTGGGAGAGGGGGAGTCAAAAACGCGAGAGGGGGAGTTGAGCGCAGAGGGGGAGTCATAAACGCGAGAGGGGGAATATTGAGATGACGCACAGTCCCCCTCTCAACTGCGGCTAACACCCGCTTTCGCGGGCGTAAGCCTTCGTATCTCTCCCCTAAAGGGGCGAGAGTTAGCTCGCTCATCCCCGCCCCGCCATCGCTATTGCCGCCGCCAAATCCAGCCGCCCTTCAAACAAGGCCCGTCCGGTAATCACACCCTCAATCCCCTCATCGGCGTGCAACGACAGCATCCGAATATCATCCAGCCCCTTGACCCCGCCGCTGGCGATTACCGGCAGATTGGTGACGCGGGCCAGATCGAGCGTGGCGTCGATATTGCATCCGGTCAGCAGCCCATCGCGGCCAATATCGGTGAACAACAACGCCGCCACTCCGGCATCTTCGAACCGCCGTGCCATATCGGCCACCGGCACATCCGAGACATCGGCCCAGCCCGCCGTCGCCACTAGGCCATCACGCGCATCAACCGCGACAACAATCCCGCCGGGATAGGCGCGGGCCATGTCTTTGACAAATTCAGGGTCTTTCAGCGCCGCCGTGCCCATCACCACGCGGCTGACCCCCAGATTGAACCAGCCATCGACCGCCGCAGGGGTGCGGATACCGCCGCCCAGCTGGATGTGCCCCGGAAATGTGGAAATAATCGCCTCAACCGCATCACGGTTTTCGGCGCGACCGGCAAAGGAACCGTCGAGATCGACCACATGCAAATGCTGTGCCCCCGCCTCGGCAAACAGCATCGCTTGGGCAGCGGGATCATCGCCATAGACGGTGGCGCGGGCCATATCGCCCTCGGCCAGCCTGACGACTTGGCCAGATTTGAGGTCAATGGCGGGGAAGACGATCATGCGGGATTCCACTGCAAGAATTGGGAGAGAAGCGCCAGCCCATAGGCTTGGCTTTTTTCAGGGTGAAATTGCAAGCCAAGGATATTATCCCGCGCCACCGCCGCCACCAATGGCCCGCCGTGATCGGTCATCGCGGCAATATGCGCAGAATTTTCGGCGGCAAAATGATAGCTGTGGAGGAAATAAGCCTCGCCAGCAGCAACCAGCGGCGCATTTCTGGCTGGCACCACATCATTCCAGCCCATATGCGGGATTTTGATTGCGGGATCGCTGGTTGCAATCGCGCGCACTTCGCCTGCAATCCAGCCCAGCCCAGCGGTAATGCCATGCTCAACCCCCTGCGTGGCCAGCAATTGCATCCCCACGCAGATACCCAAAAATGGGACACCGTCCGTCAATACCCGCCCGGCCAACGCATCCACCAGACCATCCATCGCGTGCAACCCCTGCGCACAGGCGCGAAACGAGCCGACACCGGGCAGGACAATCCTATCGGCATTGCGCACCACATCGGGATCAGCGGTCACGGCAATATCACCCGCCCCCGCCGCCATCAGCGCATTTTTCACCGAATGGAGATTGCCCGCGCCATAATCAATCAATGCCAGCTTTTCAGCCACCCAGCTGGCCCTTGGTCGATGGAATCGCCCCCGCCTTGCGCGCATCCAGCGTCACAGCCTGACGCATGGCAATGGCAAAGCCCTTGAAAATACCCTCAACAATATGGTGGTTATTCACCCCATATAGCGATTCAATATGCAGGGTTATACCAGTGGCTTGGGCGATGGAATGGAACCAATGTTGGAACAATTCGGTGTCCATTTCACCCAGACGTGGCTGGGTAAAGCCCGCATTCCACACCAGCCACGGGCGACCCGATATATCGAGCGCCACGCGGCACAGGGCTTCGTCCATCGGCGAATAGGCCATGCCATAGCGGCCAATTCCGGCCTTATCACCCAATGCTTGGGCAATGGCTTGGCCAATGGCGATGGCGCTGTCCTCGGTGGTATGGTGTTGATCGACATGCAGATCGCCACTGATGTGGCAGGAAATATCAATCAGCGAATGGCGCGAAAATTGTTCGATCATATGATCGAGAAAGCCAATGCCGGTGGCGACCGAATAGGCCCCTGTGCCATCAAGGTTAACCGTGACGGCAATATCGGTTTCATGGGTTTTGCGGGCGATGGTGGCGTTGCGCATCGGATGCCTATAGAATAGCGGGCGTGGCGTGCAAGTATGATATGCAAAAATACAAAATCCCCCTTGACCCGTGGGCGCTGCATCGCCACTTGGGGTATATGGATGACGAAACACCCGAAAGCCTGATCCCCTATGATGAAATCGTGCAGGAAGCCCTGCGCGCTGTGGTCGGGCGGGTGCTGGGCCAGGTCGAGGCGGGCGGGGGCGATCTGCCCGGAAATCATCATTTTTACATTACTTTCAAAACGATGGCCCCCGGCGTGTCGATCCCCAGCCATCTGCGCGCCCGCTTTCCCGATGAGATGACCATCGTTTTGCAGAACAAATTCTGGGAGCTGAAGGTTGATGAGGTCGGATTTTCAGTCGGGCTGACGTTTAACCAAGTGCCGTCAAAATTGGTCGTGCCGTTTCAGGCGATCACCGCATTTGTCGATCCGGCGGTGGATTTTGGTCTGCAATTTCAGGCATCAACCCCCGATTTGGCCCCACATCTCCATGATCCAGCGGAAAATGACACGCCGGTTGGCGCGGGTGTGGTGGCGGCAGCGCCAGCCGAGGATGGATCGAATGTGGTGTCGGTGGATTTCGGCCGGAAAAAATAGAGCGTTTACCAGTCAGGTAGTATCTCCTGACGACTCGGAAAACGCGGCAAAACAAAACACTAGAGCGGCTAATCTGATACAATCAGATTAGCCGCTCTAGACCTCTATCGGAGGACGCAACATGGTCGCCAAGAAAATCATTACCAAAATCGCCCAAAAACACAGCGGCGAGTTTATCGGCTCGATGGTCAATGGCGCCATCGGCACTTTGGTGCCCGATTCCAAACATGGGCCGGAAAAAACCACCTTTAAGGGGCGGATTGCGGGGGCTTTATTGCTGCGTTTTGCCACGCGGTCAGTGCCCGGGGCGATCTTGGTCGGCGGGGCTTTGCTGGCCAAATTGGCGC
>JBEAOQ010000254.1:0-3733 GCA_041164845.1 Pseudomonadota bacterium
CGTGCCGGTGCGCGATGTTATGGGCGAGATTGTGCTGGATAATGACGAATTCCGCCGCCCCAGCACCACTGTCGAATCACTCGGCGCATTGAAACCCGCCTTTACCGGCATGGCGGGCATGGGCTTTGGCCGCGTGGTGCGCGAACGCTATCCGCAAATTGCCGAAATTAACCACGTCCATACCGGCGGCAATTCCAGCGGGATTGTCGATGGATCGGGCGTGGTGCTGCTGGGCAATGCCGAATTTGGCAAGGCGGCTGGCCTGAAACCCCGGGCGCGGATGCGGTCTTGGGCATCCATCGGCTCGGAACAAACTATCATGCTGACCGCGCCAGTGGCCGTGGCGCAAAAGGCGCTGAAAAACGCTGGGATGACCGCCGACCAGATTGATCTGTGGGAACTGAACGAGGCCTTCGCCAGTGTGGTTTTGCGCTTTATGAAATATATGGAAATTGACCATAGCAAGATCAACGTCAATGGCGGGGCCATCGCCATGGGTCATCCTTTGGGCGCAACTGGGGCGATGATCCTTGGCACCGTGCTGGATGAGCTGGAGCGCCGCGATCTCAGCACCGCTATGACCCTGCTTTGCGTCGGCAATGGCATGGGCACCGCTGCTATCATTGAACGGGTTTAATATCATGCGACATATTGCGATTGAAACCGGCGCTGACGGCGTCGCCATCCTCACCCTGAACAATGCCGACGAAAGCATGAACGTCGTCTCGGATGATTGGCTGGGCGAAATGAACGCCGCCATTACCCAATTGCGCGATGATCCAAGCGTCACTGGCGTGGTCATCACCTCGGGCAAAAAAGCCTTTATGGCCGGAGCTGATTTGAAGGCGATGGTCGCCGCCTATGGCACGATGTCGCGCAAAGAGGCCTATCAATTTAGCCAGAAAGCCAGTGCGATGCACCGCGCTTTGGAGACTATGGGCAAACCTGTGGCAGCGGCGATCAATGGTCTGGCGCTGGGCGGCGGCTTTGAATTGGCGCTGGCCTGCCATTACCGCGTGTTGGCCGATGATCCTAAGGCGATTGTCGGTCTGCCCGAAGTTAATCTGGGCCTGCTGCCCGGTTCCGGTGGCACCCAGCGTCTGGCGCGGATGATCGGGGTTCAGGCGGCGTTGGATCTGTTGCTGACCGGCCGTTCCTTAACCCCAACCGATGCCCTCAAGGCGAAGATTGTCGATACACTGGCCCCAGCAGGTGATGTTGTCGCCGCTGCCAAAGCATGGCTGGCCAGTGAACCAAGCCCGGTGCGCAAATGGGATGTCAAGGGCTATGCCGCGCCCGAACAGCGGATGATGATTATTCCCGAAGTGGCGATGGGTTTCTCGGTCGGCGTGGCGCAAGTGGCGGATAAAGCGGGTTATAATCTGCCAGCTCCACCAGCCATCCTGTCCGCTGTGTTCGAAGGCATTCAATTGCCGATGGATAAAGCCCTGTCGGTCGAAAGCAAATATTTCGCCAATTTGCTAACCGATCCGGTCGCCCGCAATATCATCCGCACCACTTTTATCTCGAAACTGGCGGCAGAAAAAGGCGCACGGCGTCCTGCCAATGTGCCCAAAACCACCTTCACCAAAGTCGGCGTTTTGGGCGCGGGGATGATGGGCGCGGGTATTGCGTTGGTCACGGCACAGGCTGGGATCGACGTGGTGCTGATCGACCGCGACACCGCCACCGCCGAAAAGGGCAAGGCCTATAGCGAAAAAGCCTTCGCCAAGCAGATCGCCAAGGGTGCCCTGTCGCAGGACAAAGCCGACGCGATGCTGGCCCGCATCACCCCCAGTGATGATTTCGCACTGCTCGCTGGTTGCCAAATGGTGATCGAAGCGGTGTTTGAAGATGTGACGATCAAGGCAGAAACCACCCGCAAGGCCGAGGCGGTAATCCCCGCCGACGCCATTTTCGCCACCAACACATCGACCCTGCCGATCGGCCAACTAGCCCATGCTTCGGCCCGCCCCGCGCAATATATTGGCACCCATTTCTTCTCGCCGGTAGACCGCATGGGGCTGGTCGAAGTCATCATGGGCCAGCAAACCGCGCCCGAAACCCTAGCCAAGGCGCTCGATTTCGTCGCGCAATTGCGCAAAACCCCGATTGTCGTCAACGACAGCCGAGGCTTTTACACCAGCCGCGTGTTCCGCATGATGATCTTCGAAGGCGTCGCCATGTTGGAGGAGGGCGTCGCACCTGCTCGCATCGAAAACGCCGCCAAATCTGCTGGGTTCCCCGTTGGCCCGCTGGCGCTGCTTGATGAAGTCACCATGGAACTGCCGGTCAAAATATTGGAGGATGCGGCTGGCGAGGAAGGCAACAGCTATACCATCGAAAAAGGCATGACGGTGCTTAAACGGATGATTGCGCTGGGGCGCGGCAGCCGCAAGGCGGGCGGCGGTTTTTATGACTATCCCCAAGGCGCAAGTAAGCAATTGTGGTCAGGTCTAACCACTGAATTTCCACCCGCCGTGCAACAAGCTGCACAGGACGATCTCAAAGCGCGGTTGCTTTATGCACAGGCCATCGAAACCGCGCGTTGTTATGAGGAAGGCGTGATCGAAACCGCCGAAGATGGCGATTTGGGCGCGCTCTATGGCTGGGGCTTTCCGGCTTGGACTGGCGGCACGTTGAGCTTTATCGACACGGTTGGCATTGCCGCCTTTGTTGCCGAGGCAGATCGGTTGGCCCAGCTTTACGGTGCGCGTTTTGCGCCTTCGGCGTGGCTGCGCGATCGGGCAGCTCGTGGTGAAGGCTTCTATCCGGCTCCTGTGAAAGCATAACTACGATGAAGCGCGTCATCTTCGAACCCGAACACGAACAATTTCGCGACAGCGTCCGCAAATTCATGCAAGCCGAAGTCGCTCCCCATGCCGACCGCTGGCGCGAAGCAGGAATTGTTGACCGTGAAGCCTATACCAAAGCTGGGGCGCAGGGCCTGCTCTGCGTGTTTGCCGATGAACGGTTCGGCGGGGCAGGAATTGCCGATTTCCGCTTCGATCAGATCATCATCGAAGAAAACATGCGCCACGGCGACATCGGTTTTTATATCAATCTGCACAGCGATTTGGTCGCGCCCTATATCCACAAGTTGGGCAACGAGGAACAAAAAGCGCGTTTCATGCCGGGGGTTATTTCCGGCGAGACGATTCTGGCCGTGGCCATGACCGAACCCTCCACCGGCAGCGATCTGGCCGGAATGAAAACCCGTGCGGTGAAAAAGGGCGATCATTGGCTGCTGAATGGGGCCAAAACCTATATCTCCAACGGTATTCTGGGTGATGTCATCGTGGTCGCCGCCCGCACGGATCCCGATCGCCCGCATGGCATCAGCCTGTTTCTGGTCGAACGCGGGATGGAGGGTTTTGAACGCGGACGTAAACTGGAAAAAATGGGGCTGAAAAGCCAAGATACCGCTGAACTGTTCTTCAACGATGTCCAAATCCCCGAAGCCAATCTGCTGGGTGAAGCCGGACAGGGTTTCAAATATCTGGCGCAGATGCTGGCACAGGAACGGCTGGTGGCGGCCATTGGCTTTATTTCCACCGCGCAAACTGCGTTCGATCTGACGCTGGAATATGTCAAGCAGCGCCGCGCTTTTGGCAAACCGATTGGTGCATTCCAAAACACCCGCTTCAAAATGGCGCAAATGCGGGCCGAGCTTGATATGGCACAAACCTATGTCGATCAATGCGTTATGCTGCTTATTGCTGGCGAACTGACC
>JBEAOQ010000255.1:0-7056 GCA_041164845.1 Pseudomonadota bacterium
CTTGGGCAAAACCATGGAAAGCAGCGGCGGCAGTTTTAACCTCTACCTCACCATCTGCGGTTTTGCGGTGCTGACCGGAGCCACCTTGCTGCTGCTCCTAGCACGCGGCGAAAAAACCGGCGCTGCCACAACGCATTAATTTACAAAGCCCTCCCCCTTGGGGGGGAGGATAATCGCATATTCAATTTCACGCGGAGGCGCGGAGGCGCGGAGGAATTTTTTCTGCTGTCAAAAACTCACATGACAAATTAATCAGTCGCAAAAACACCCATATTATGCGCAATGATTACAAACTTGCATTTTCCCCGCACCTCCACGCCTCCACGCCTCCGCGCCTCCGCGCCTCCGCGTGCATATTTTCTATCTCATCGGAAAGGCAATTTTTCATATGCGATAGCCCTGCTCTCAAGGGGGAGAACTGCGGAGCCACTTATCTCCTGCGGCGGTGGTGTTTGCCAAAGAGCCGGACCAACCATAGCTACCCCTTCCACACCCGCCGCTCCTCGGAACTGCGCAATACTTCATAAGCCAGTTGCAATGCTTGAAACGCTTTCGCCGCATCGGCATCGCCGGGCCGGACATCGGGATGCACTTCTTTGGCCTTGCTCCGCCACGCTTTGCGCACCGCGTCAAAATCGGCATCGCTATCCAGCCCCAGCAATTCCAGCGCCCGCATCTCGTCGCGGCTGCGGCTGCCATCGCCCGATCCGGCCCAGCCATAATAGGCGGATTCGCGGTATCCGGCGCTGGTCTGGGTTTCATCGGTCTCGCGCTGCTTGGCCTCTTCGGCGGTTAATCCGGCAAAATAATCCCAACCCGAATTATATTCGGCGGCATGAGTCTGGCAAAAATACCAGCGATCCGGATTATTGGGCGATTTTGGCGCAGGGTGATTCCCCGCATCATTGCAACCATGGCGATCACACAGCCGCACATGCACCGCATCCCGCGCTGATCCATAACCGCGCCAACGGGGAAAACCCCAATCATTCGAAGACCGTGCCCTGCTCATTTGGCGCTGATAGGCATCACAGGCGATAAAACGCAAGTGTTAGCGTGCATTAACCACACTCGTTGCAAAAATAGCAACACCGGTTGCATAATGCTGCATTGCAATATCAGCTAAGCATCCTTACTTTATGCCCAGACCCTTTCCCGATCAGGTTTGTTTTTCCTGATCGGATTAGAAAGGGTCTAAATTTATGAATAGACCATTCTTTCCCGATCAGTCTGTATCAAAAAGCGATTCAACCTGATCGGGGAATGGTCTAGAATCAATAAAGGTATCCCCAATGAGCAAGAAACTCGCCCTGTCCAGCGCCCTGTCGATCCTGATGATGGCCGGATTCGCCTTGTTTGGCCCCGTCGGCGTCAGCGCCGGTCAAACCGCACCGGTCGCGCATTCGGCGGCGCGTTAATCTATCGTCACCGTCACCGCCCGTCGGTTGCGCGCCCATGATTCCTCATTCGACCCCATCGCCGCTGGACGTTCTTTGCCATAGCTAACCGGCGATAAACGCGCCGATTCGACGCCCAAACTCACCAAATAATCGCGCACCGCCACCGCACGACGCTGGCCCAAGGCCAAATTGTAATCGCGGGTGCCGCGTTCATCACAATGTCCCTCAATCGTCGCCTGTTTGCCCGGATTGCGCAGCAACCATTGCGCTTGCACCTGCAAAGCGGCGGCATCATTACCAGCGATATTATATTTGTCCGTATCAAAATAGACGACATCGCGCCCCGCCATTGTCGCCAAAAATTCAGCCTGACTGCCAAGCGCCGGCCCACGCAATTGCGATACTGGCGTGGTATAGCTGGTGGCTGGGCCAGGCTCCGGTGGCAATTGTGCGGGGGGCTTAGTGGCACAGGCCGATAATGCGACGGTGGACAGCAGCAAGGCCGCAAAGGCTGGGCGCGAAGCAAAATTCATCATGCTAATCTCCTATTTGATACCCTTATATCGCAGAATCACACCTCATCATAGACTATTATGGCAGAACCGGTCCCCATGCGGGATCGGATGCATCGACCGGCGTTGGCAGACGGCGTTCTTGGCGTCCTGTCACATCCACTTGCCACAGGGCAGATCGCCCCGAATTGGCGGTGGTGCGGAAAAATTGGACAATCCGGCCATTGGGCGACCACGTCGGCGCTTCGTCCTGCCAGCTATCGGTCAAATAACGCATATCATTGCCGCCGGTTCCCATCACCGCAATCCGCAAATTTCCGGCAATATGGGTAAAGGCAATCAGATCACCACGCGGGCTCCATTCGGGTGTCGCTGCCCGCCCGCCCAGAAAACTGATCCGCCGTTGATCCGAGCCATCGGCATTCATCACATAAATCTGCTGGCTGCCGCTGCGGTCACTCTCGAAGGTAATTTTGCGGCCATCGGGTGAATAGCTGCCGCCGATATTAATGCCCGGCGTCGCGGTTAAGGCTTGAACGCTGGTGCCGCCCGCCGATGATACGCGGTAAATATTGGTATTGCCGCCCACCGCCATCGAAAACAAAATCCATTTGCCATCGGGCGACCAACGCGGAGCAAAGGTCGGGTTGCGGCTTTCGGTAATCAACCGCTGGCTGTTACGGATGGTGTCATAGACATAAATCCGAGGATTGCCGTTGAGATAGGACAAATAGACAATGCTGCGGTAATCGGGCGAATAACGCGGGGTCAGCGCCATTGCCTGTCCGGTGGTGATAAAACGGTGGTTGGCCCCATCCGAATCCATAATCGCCAACCGCTTCATCCGGAAATTCTTTGGCCCCGTCTCGGCGATATAGGCAATGCGGCTGTCAAAAAATGGACTCTCGCCCGATAGCCGCGAATATATGGCATCGGCACATTTATGCGCCGCCCGCCGCCAATCAGCGGGGGAAAAACCATTGCTGCTGATCGTCAGCTGTTGTTTCAGCGCCACATCATACAGGCGGCATTCCACCCGCAACTGCCCCGCCTCATCGGCATTAACCGCGCCATGCACCAACATTTCCGCACCGCGCCCCGCCCATCCGGCAAAATCAGGGGCAGGAACTTGCTCCGCCGGCACCGGCGGTAATTTCTCCGGCCCCACGGGTTTGAACAGGCCATTGTTTTTCAAATCACTGGTAATCACCTCGGCAATGGCGCGGCCCAAAGCCGCCGTGCCGCCCGCGCTGGCGGCGGTGGGCCGGTCGGCGTCAGTGGCGAATGCCGGAATGTCGATGCCCAAATCGGTCCAATCGCTGTCATCGGTCACCGATCCGGTCAGCACTTCGTCAACCGGAGCAGTTGGCGTGGGGGCAGCGGCACGGCTGGGCACCACCGGCGCCATGTTAATTTGCTGGGCCACAGCGGGCGCAGCAGCCAACAATAAACCAACCGACATGAGCCAGCGATGACAGGGTTTCCAAAAAATCATTGTGACAATTTCCTGTCAAAACTGAATGAAATACGCTTCCACGATGTATAATATTCTTCGGGAAGGTCAAAGGGAACTGCCAAGCGCACCGCCCTAATTGCTTGCTCGGCATGACGCGCCGCTTGTGGCCGGTTGCTCTCGGTCACACCCATTTGCCGCACCAAATGCGGCGCAGTCGCCAGCGAGCCATCGGGGTTTAACTCCCATTCGACAATGCTGACCAACTGATCGGCATCCGCCCCCTGCGGCGCGACCCATCGCGGTTTAAGCTGGCGTGAAATGGCGCTTTTCAGGGCCGACTTCACCGCCGGACTGGCAATTGCGGCAGGCGGCGTGGTGGATTTCCCACTGGCCTGACCACCGGCAACACCGTCCAAAAATTTGCTGTCAATTTTGCTGGAACCGGCCTGTTTAACCGGCTTGGCCCCTGGTTTTGTCCCGGTTGTGCTGGATTTCACTGGCGTTTTTTGCGCGGCCAGGATTTGCGATATTGGGTCTGATAGCGGCTTTGCCAATGGTTTAACAGGCGGCTTTACCAGCGGTGGTTTCACGGGCGCAGGTTTGACCGGATCGGGTTTTATGACTTTTGGCAAGGGTTTGGGCGGAACAGGTTTAACCTCAATTTTCGGTGTTATTTTTGGCGTTATTTTCGGCACTGGCACCACCACAACCACCGGCGCTGTAGTTGGTGTCGGCGGTGCAGCCTCACCCAACACCGGCCCCGCATCGGCTTTGGCCTCAGCCGTCGGCTCTGGCGATGTATCCACCAACCCGACATCATCCGCCAATGTCACCACCATCCGCTGTGGCACCGGCGGCGGCGGCGCGGGTTTGCGCAACATCAACGCCGCCAAAATTGCACAATGGATGGCGATGGCCAAAACCAGCCCCAGCCGCTCCTCATTGCTAAAAGCCCGTTTGCCTAGAGAACGTCTGCCCATCATCCGCTGCTACTGCTTGGCCGATGAACCGGCGCTGACTTCGCTGCCAGTGACCAGCGAAATCTGGGTGATTCCGGCGCGGTTCAGCTCGCCCATCAGACCAATCACCCGCCCATAATCCAAGCCCTTATCCGCGCGCAGCACCACCAGCGGCGGTTTGCCATCCGTGCCTTGGGGCATCCCAGCAATCCGATCCGCCATCTCGCCCGGGGCCAGTTCGGCATCATCCAAATAGGTCTTGCCATCAAGGCTCATGCTAATGGTCACCTGATGCGGCGCTTCGTCCAGCGGCTTGGCCTTGCTATCGGGCAGATCAATCGGCACCCCAGCCTTTAACAAAGGCGCCGTCACCATAAAAATCACCAGCAAAACCAACATCACATCAACCATCGGCGTGATATTAATCTCGGCCATCGGGGAACGCCCCCTGCTGCTATTACGCCGTCCCCTACCCCGTCTGAAACCCGCCGCCATTACAGCCCCTCCAACTCGCGGCTAAGGCTGACATGAAACCGATCGGCAAAATGCTGCAACCGACTTTCAAACGCATTCACCCGATGCGAAAATCGGTTATAGGCAATCACCGCCGGAATCGCCGCCAACAGCCCCACCGCCGTCGCCGCCAAAGCCTCGGCAATTCCCGGAGCCACCACCGCCAGCGACGTATTTTGCGCCTGACCGATCTGGAAAAAGCTGCTCATAATCCCCCAAACCGTGCCAAACAGCCCGATAAATGTCCCCGCCGAACCAATCGTCGCCAGAAAATTCAGCCGATCACCCAGCGCATCCGTCTCGGCCACCACCACACTATCCATCACCGAAGCCAGCCTTTGCCGCGTGCCTTCGCGATCCATCGCCTTGCCCGCCAGCGAACGCCGCCATTCATTCAACGCCGCAGCGACCACCCGCGCCGATGGCACATCCCCGCGCCCACGTTCGGTCTGAAAGGCGTCCAAATCCCGCGCCTTCCAAAAATCCGCCTCATAGGCATCGCAAGCCCGCTGCAAACGGCCAATCCGCAAGGGAAAGGAAATGATGATCGTCAGCACCCAAACCGAAGCCAACAGCAAGCCCCCCATGACCAATTGCACGACAAAATCGGCATCCATAAACAGCTGGATCGGGTTCATATGCACAGGTTTGGCTGCGGTGGCTGGCAGCGATGCCCCAATGGCAAGAAGCGGTAGAATGTTCATAATAGTCCTGAAATTTGGGGAGAAATTGTAGCAAAAGCGGCGCGCCAAGCGGCAGGTTGACGGCGCGGGCGGCCATCGGGAGCGACAAAACCCAGCCGCAACCGCGCTTCGGCCAGCAATGTTTCACCGCGAAAAGCGCATTGGTGCATCCGACAGGTCGCCGCGCCCAATTCTTCGGCGCGGCTGATAATTGTCACTGCATCATCCAATCTGGCTGGCGCGGCATAGCGCAAATGAACATCGGCCACCGCATAGGCCCCGCCATTTGTGTCGAATTCGGCGCGTTGGTCAATCCCCAGCAGCCGCAGCATGTCGGATCGCGCCCTTTCAAACCAGCGCAAATAATTGGCATGGTAAACAACCCCTGATAAATCAGTGTCTTCGTAAAAGACTCTGACGGCGTAGTGATGGACTGAACCATCAAACTGGCCGCCATAGGGTTGGGTAATGGGCGTCATGCGGTAAGGGTTTAGCTCTTTGTAAGCCGCATGGGCAAGTCAAATAACGGGAATGATTGTATAAGATTTGGCTCAGGCTGGAGCGAGAATGGTGCTTTTTGAGAACCGGAGCGCAGCGGGCGTTTTTGCCCGTGAGCACCGGAAGCGCAAAAAAGTGCCGTTCGCAGCCCAGCATGGGGCAAATATTATGCAATCATTTGATAAAATTGTTTTCCGCCAAAGACATGGACATGCAAATGCGGGACTTCTTGGTGACCGTGTTGCCCCATATTGACCAATAAACGATAGCCTTCGGACAATTCCAATTGACGGGTGACATGACCAATCGCCCGCATAAATCCTGCAATTTCAGCATCATTTGCCTTGGCGCTGAAATCATCCCAGCTGACATAGGCCCCCTTGGGAATGACCAGCACATGCACCGGCGCTTGCGGGTTAATATCATGAAAAGCCAGGGAAAATTCATCGGCATAGACCTGTTTACAGGGCAATTCCCCGCGCAAAATACGGGCGAAGATGTTGTTTGGGTCATAGGGCAGTTTGGGATTTATCGGCATATTTAGGGCCATTTATCTAGGGGTTATGGAGGGGTTTAGGCACTGATGACTTACATAGCACCATCATAGCTCCTCCCCCTTGCGGGGGAGGTCGGGAGGGGGAGTGCTACCCTCTCGAGCATGGAACCCCCTCCACCTAAGGTGAGTGACTGGGGAGGGGAGCTATAAAAGCAATTTAATGTCATCAGGCTCTAGGCATTTCTCGCGGCTTTCTCGGCAATTCCAGACATCCCCTCGCGCCGGTCTATCTCGGACAAAACGGCGGAAAAGGGGATGTTTTTGACCCCCAGTAGCACCATCAAATGAAACAGCAAATCCGCCGCCTCACCCACCAGCGCGGTTTCGCCTTCAGATAGCGCAGCAATCACACATTCCACCGCCTCTTCACCCAGTTTTTGCGCCACTTTACCCAGCCCTTTGCTGGATAATTTGGCGACATAGCTGCTGGCCGGATCGGCGGTCAGGCGGGCGGCAATCACCGCTTCAAGGCGGGCTAG
>JBEAOQ010000256.1:0-2774 GCA_041164845.1 Pseudomonadota bacterium
CAGCGGGCATAAGTGCTTTTGCCAAGGCAGATAACCAGCACATCACGCGGCACACGAAAATATTCCACCGTGCGAGCCAAAGCGAAACTGTTGGGCGGGATGACGCAAACATCGGTTTTGCGGTCAACAAAGCTGGCCGGATCAAAATCTTTCGGATCGACCACCGAACTGTTTACATTGGTGAAAATCTTAAATTCATCGGCCACACGGGCATCATAACCATATGATGACAGCCCATAAGAAATACAGCCATCGCGCCGCTGGCTTTCGACAAAGGGGGTAATCATCCCTTGTTCGTGTGCCGCCTGCCTAATCCATTTATCACTAAGAATCGCCATAGGATCTGCATAGCAAGCCAGCCGCAACCAGCAAGCCAAACCGGCGATTTATCCGCCAAAAAGCCCCCGCCCCTTCAGGGGAGGGGGTTGGGGGTGGGGTCTGTCAGAATGGCACAACGTCTATTCACCGCTAAACAATCTTACGTTTCCACCCGCATCTCGCGTTTCTTCAAAAATACCGCCGGATTGCCGCTATAAATTCCATCCGCCTCGGCCGCGCCAAACAATGCCCCCCGCGCCGCCAGCACCGACCTGTCACCCATCACCACCCCCGGCCCGACAAATGCCTCCGCCGCGACCCAACAACCATCGCCAATCACCACCGGACGCAAAATCAACTGAAACAAAGGATCACGGACATCGTGGCTGCTGGCGCAAATATGGGCGCGTTGGGAAATCACGGTTTTTGCGCCAATCCGAATAAATCCCTGATTATACAGCCGCGCATCCGGCCCAATCATCGCATAATCGCCCAGCGCCAGATTGCTTGGCAGCCATATTTTGACGCTGCCATAGACCCTCACCCCGCGCCCCAATTGCGCACCAAAACAGCGCAAAACAAAACCCCGCCAGCGGTGCATCACCGGCGGGGTAAAACGGCACAGCAGCAGCCAAACCACCCCCCACACCAGCCGTATCAACCTGTTGCTCAACGAAAAACTCGCCCCGCCTTCCAATGGCCGTGTCTTTTTGGCATCCAGCAAGCTCATGCCCAGTCTCCCCTATGCATGGCCACCCGCTTAATCGCCGCCACATAGGCCTCACCCCATAGCTTCGTGACATTTTCCGCCGAAAATACCCCCGCCGCCAATCCCCGCGCCGCCGCCGACATCTTCCCCCACGCCGCATCATCCATCGCCACCGCTTGACGCAAACATGTGGCAATTGTGCCGACATCAAATCCGCAATCCAGCGCCGCACCCGCCGCAAATCCTGCGGGCAAATTGCATTCCACGCTCATCAATGTCGGTGTTCCGGCGGCCCAACTTTCCAAAATCGCCATCGGCAGACCCTCGCTATGCGATGGCAGCACGACAAACCGCGCCCGCCCCAACAATGTCTGTTTATCTGCGCCATAAATCGGCCCCACAAATGACACGCCATCATCGCGTTCCGCCACTACCGCCTGCAACCGCGCCACTTCACCCTCATCGCCCCAACCGGCAATGGTCAAGCGCCAGCCATCCGGCAATGCCGCATCCCGCCACGCCGCGACCAAAGCCAGCAGATTTTTCTTGGCATGAATCCGTCCAATATAGGCCACTTCTGTGCCCCGCGCCTCGCCAGCACCCGCCGAAACCAGCGGCCCGGCATTGGCAATCACCACACTATCGCACCGCCCAGTTTCGCGCGCAATATCCTCGGCTTCACGCATAGTCAGCCCATGCAGCGCCGCCGCCGCCCGCCATGATGCCCGCTCATACCCCAGCCGCGCCAGTGCCTTTTTCCACCGTCCCCTTGCGGTAATCCAAGGGTCCAACATCCCATGCGGCGATATAATATAGGGCCGCCCAGTCTGCCGCGCCCAGGTCGCCCCCGCCCGCGACGGATACATCCAAATCCCATGCAGATGCAGCAAATCCAATTCCGCAGCCAATAATGCGGGCACCAGATCGGGTGCATAACCGACCTGTTTTGGCCCACGAATGGCGCAATGGGTGACAACTGATGGCGCAAATCGGGTGGCATCGGCATCGCTATGCGCATCATCCAGCGCAAAAATTCGCGCCTCACCGCCCAACTGCCGGATCAATTCGGCCTGAACTACCACCGCTTCAAACACCCCGCCGCCCAACCGCGATGCCGACGCGGTCAGCAAACCAATCCGCTTACCCATCAGCGGATGCTCCTGACCAAAAAGTGTCATACACCACTCACTTGGCCGAGATTTCCCGCATCCGTAACGCCAATCGCCGACGCTTTACCGCGCTAGGCAAATGACTTTGCGCTTTAATTGCATCGCTAATCCCATCGTTGGGTTGCTGCGCCTTGCCATTATCACTGCTGGTTGGCCCAGCCGCCATTTGCTTCGCAGCTGCTGGCAAGATCTTCCTACGGAATCGAATCAATTCCCGCACTTCTTGCGCCGAAGGTATTCCCAAATAACGGCCAAAATACATCCACAAAATAATCGGCGCTTGAAAGAAAATTCCTTGGCGGAAAATAGTCATCATCTGGCCATCCCGATAGGCAATAATCAATGTCGGCAAAAACATCATATAGGATGCTGTCACAATTGTGTTCTGCGAGCTTAATACATAGCGTTTATATATATAACCCAATCCTGCACCCCACACGCCGCAAACCACAATCACCCCAATCCAGCCCAAGCAAAACCAGCCTTCTCCTGGCAATGATCGCGTCATCCCAATAGGGTAGCCATAATCGAATAGAAATATTTTGTTAAATGGTGCGCCAATGGGCTTACTCTTCCAC
>JBEAOQ010000257.1:0-5029 GCA_041164845.1 Pseudomonadota bacterium
GGCCGGTGGTGGCAGGGGCAGTATGGCTAAATGGCGCAGATATTTTCGGATTGGACGATTCCAAACGTCTGTCCGCCAAACGCCGCGCTGTGCTGGAAGTGCAAATCAAAACCCAGTGTCATTGGGCTATCGGCTTGGCTGACCCTGCGGAAATTGATGCAATCAACATCCTTAACGCCACCATGTTGGCCATGACCCGCGCCGTTTCCGCATTATGTGCGCAAATTGGCGAACCGCACGACATCTTAATCGACGGCAATCTCACCCCCCACAAACGTGCCGCAGATTGGCGCTGGCCCGCCCGGGCGATCATCGGCGGCGACGCTTCCGAACCCTGTATTTCCGCCGCATCAATCATCGCCAAGGAACACCGCGACCGGATCATGCACCAACTTGCCATCGATCATCCGCAATATGGCTGGGATCGCAATGCAGGCTATGGCACATCGGCGCATATGGCGGCATTAAACGCCCACGGCCCGACCATCCACCACCGCCTCAGCTTTGCCCCCGTAGCCCGGGCATTTCAGGCCATACCGAAAGAGCAAAAATGACCCATTTCACCGGTGCCGATGTCGCCGATCAATCTGGCAAATGCATGATCGTTACCGGCGCCAACACCGGATTGGGGTTTGAAACCGCCAAAGCCTTGGCCGCCAAAAATGCCCGGGTTCTTTTGGCTTGCCGCAATCAGGACAAAGCCAATGCGGCGATGGACAAAATCCGTCAGACCACACCCGACGCCAATCTGGCTTTTATCCCGCTCGATCAGGCGGATATAGCCTCGATCCGCCGCGCCGCCGAATTGGTGATGCAGGAGCCACGCCTTGACGTTTTAATCAACAATGCTGGCGTCATGGTGCCGCCGTTGATGCGCACGGCGCAGGGGTTTGAACTGCAATTTGGCGTCAATCATCTGGGCTGTTTCGCCCTGACATCGCTGCTTCTGCCCAAATTGGCGCAAAATGCTGGGGCGCGGGTGGTGGTCACGGCCAGCATCGCCCATAAAACTGGCAAGCTGAATTGGGATGATCTCAATTCGCACAAAAACTATGGCCGCACCCAACGCTATTCCGATAGCAAGCTGGCCAATCTTATGTTTATGATCGAGCTTGATCGGCGGCTGCGGGCGTCAGGATTGCCGGTTTCCGCTATGGGCTGTCATCCCGGGGTCGCTGCCACCGATTTGATGCGGCATTTGGGGCCATTGCAATTTGCCGCGCCGTTGATGGGATTGGTGTTGAACAGCGCGGAAATGGGCGCTTGGCCCGCTTTGCAAGCCGCGACAGACCCCTCAGCACAATCGGGCGATTATTTCGGATCCCAAGGTTGGCGGGAAATGCGAGGTGCTTCTGGCGCAGCGCATAAATCCAAAATGGCGCAAAATGCCGAATTGGCGCGCCGTTTATGGGATATTTCTGTCGAACTGACCGGAATTGACCCGCAATTGCCGCCCGCATAAAATAAATTTGCCGATGAGTCCTAAAATCGGCACCACTATATATAGAGTCCTTGCGGAATCACGGGACTCTATATGATGTATGGGACTCGTTTCGTTCCGCGTCACACTACCCGAAAACCCTAGGTTTTCCAGCGAGTCGCAACTTGACGCCGAGTTTGAAATGATTCACCAAAGACCATCACACAGGGGCTTTGGCAGAATTATGGTGCAAACATTAACCCGCGACCCAATCGCAAAACCCAAAATGACCCGCGCCAAACTCGCCGCGCCCGCCGCCGCTGTTCTCAGCCGCGAACTGCCCTTGGGTCGGATCATCCCCGGCGATTGCATCGCCGCGATGCGCTCATTGCCCTCCGCATCGGTCGATATGGTGTTTGCCGATCCGCCCTATAATCTGCAACTGGGCGGCGATCTCAACCGTCCTGATGGCAGCGCAGTGGATGCCGTGACCGATCATTGGGACAAATTCGACAGCTTCGCCACATACGACACATTCACCCGCGCATGGCTGACCGAAGCCCGCCGTGTGCTTAAACCCAATGGGTCGTTGTGGGTAATCGGCAGCTATCACAATATTTTCCGCGTCGGTGCGATTCTTCAGGATCTTGGTTTTTGGATTCTCAACGATATTGTCTGGCGCAAAGCCAATCCGATGCCCAATTTCAAGGGCACCCGTTTTACCAATGCCCATGAAACCTTGATCTGGGCCTCCACCGGCGAAAAAGCGCGCTACACCTTCAATTATCGCACCATGAAAACCTTGAATGATGAATTGCAAATGCGTTCGGATTGGTCGATCCCAATTTGTGGCGGCCAAGAACGGCTGAAACGCGGCGGCACCAAAGCCCACCCCACCCAAAAACCCGAAGCCTTGCTCTATCGGGTGATGCTGGCCACCACCCACAAGGGTGATGTCGTGCTTGATCCATTTTTTGGCACCGGCACCACCGGCGCGGTGGCCAAACGTCTGGGCCGCGAATGGATCGGTTGTGAGCGTGAATCGGTTTACCGCGAAGTGGCGATGGAACGGATCGAGCTGGCCCTGCCGCTGGATGAAAGCGCGCTAACCACGATGCAAGTCGGCAAATCTGCGCCCAAAGTGGCTTTTGGCCAGCTGATCGAAAGCGGTTATATCGTGCCAGGCACCGTGTTGACCGACAAAAAACGCAAAATTTCCGCCACTGTTCGCGCCGATGGTTCGCTGCGGTCGGGCGCAGAATGTGGCTCGATTCACGGGTTAGGCGCAAAATTGCAAGGCGCGCCCAGCTGCAATGGCTGGACCTATTGGCATGTCGAACATGAAGGCGTGGTCAAACCGCTGGATGCAATCCGTCAGAATTATTTGCTGGCGACCGAGCCTTGATAAATATTTCACGCAGAGACGCAGACGAATAACAGAAACGCAGAGTTGCGTGTGTTATATGATTCTCTGCGTCTCACTTTCTTCTCTGCGTCTCTGCGTGAACCAAAAACTATGACCGAAACCCTCTACCTCCGCCCCATAGCCCTAGCGATCAGCCCGCAATGTGAGGAAGGCGAGGCTGTGCGGCTGGCGGGCGGCCTGATCTACGCCAGCCGTTTTGCCCTTATCACCCGTGCAAATGGCAAAGTGACCCGCAACATCCGTCTGTCCGTGCCCAACATTCCCGCCGCATTCGACAATCTCCCCGCCGAATTGCAAACCGAAGCCCAAACCCAATGGGCAGACCTGCGCGCCAGCCACGCGCCGCTGCAATGCGGCCAGCGCATCATCCGCCTCGATCAGCCCAGCATTATGGGTATTCTTAACGTCACCCCCGACAGCTTTTCCGATGGCGGCAAATTTCTCGATAATCCCGAAGAAGCCAGCAATCATGCAGCCATGATGCTGGAATCCGGCGCAGCCATCATCGACATCGGCGGCGAAAGCACCCGCCCGGGCGCAGCAGCGGTGTGGGAAGGCGACGAGCTGAAACGGGTCGAACCCGTGGTTCAGCGCCTTGCCGCTATGGGTGCGGCGATCAGCATCGACACACGGCGGGTCAGCGTGATGGAGGCGGCATTATCCGCCGGCGCACATATCATCAATGATGTCTCAGGCCTGCAATATGATCCGCGCAGCTTGGAATTTGCCAAAAACAGCAGTGCGCCAGTGATTTTAATGCATAGCCCTGCGCAAGGGAGCGGGGAAGGGGCCGACATCCACGCCGATGGCAAATATCAAAATGTTGTGCTGGATGTGTTCGATTGGCTGCGCGCCCGCCGCGATGCAGTGATCGCTGCGGGCATCCCCCGCGATACAATCATTTTGGATGTGGGAATTGGCTTTGGCAAAAGCGTGGCGGAAAATCTGGCGCTGCTCAATGCTCTGCCATTGTTTCATGCGCTGGGCCAATCCTTGCTGGTCGGGGCCAGCCGCAAACGGATGATCGGCGCGCTGTCCAACGAATCCCCGACGCATAAACGGCTTGGCGGTTCACTGGCGCTGGCGGTGCGGGCGATGGAATCAGGCGTGCAAATCATCCGCGTGCATGATGTGCCCGAAACGGTTCAGGCGATGCACATCTGGCGCGGTTTGCGCGATGCCGCGCTGACCGATTTTTCGATGCTGGCCCCTGAATCGTAACCCAGACTCACGCCGCGTTATCAATCCCCAAATCGCTCAATTTGCGATAGAGTGTTGATCGCCCAATCCCCAATCGCCGTGCCACTTCGGTCATGCGCCCGCGATAATGGCCAATCGCCAGCCTTATCACATCGGCTTCAATATCTTCCAGCGGGCGCATATTGCCATCGGCGGCAAATAGCATCACCCCGGTATTTTCCTGCATCGGCCCAGCTTGCGCCGCTGCGCCTTGGCTAACCATTTCGGTCAGCTGCGGAAAATCATCCGATGTCAGGGCATCGCCTTCGCAGAATACCGCCGCCCGAAACAGCGCCGCCTGCAACTGCCGGACATTGCCCGGCCAATCATAGGATCCCAGCAGCGCCAGCGCGCTATCGGTAATCCCCAAAGGCCGCAGTCCAGGCTGTTCACCAATCCGGGTCAGAAAATGCCGCGATAGCGCCGAAATATCCCCCGTCCGCGCCCGCAAAGGCGGCAGGGATACCGTGGTTTGCGATATGGCCGAGAGCAATTCGGGCAGGAAATCGCCATCATCCACCATATCTTTCAATGGGTAATTGCTGGCGGCGATAAACCGGACATCGACCCGAAAACTATGCCGCGCCCCAATCGGTCGGCAATCCCCGCGTTGTAAAGCCTCGGCCAACCGCGCCTGAATTTCATCGGGTAGCCGGTCAATCTCATCCAACACCAAAGTGCCGCCATCGCAATGCTGAATAGCGCCAATCTGGCGATCAAACGCCCCGGGAAAAGCGCCCTTTTCATGGCCGAACAACACAGATTCCATCGTGTTAATCGGCGTGGTGCCCATATTGATAATCCGCAGCGGCATTTTAGATCGCAGACTGGCGGCATGAATCGCCCGCACCAGCATTTCTTTGCCCGCGCCGGTTTCGCCCTCAATCAATATCGTGCCATGCCCCCGCGCCGATTTCGCCGCCACCGCCAAAGCGGTGCGAAAG
>JBEAOQ010000258.1:0-2897 GCA_041164845.1 Pseudomonadota bacterium
CCAAAAGTTTCGTCCGTTGGGCGGTGGAACAGGGTATTTCCACATGTATCGTCAGCTGGAAATCGGCCGATGCCAGCATGAAAGATATTATCTGGGATGACTATATCCGCGCCCAAATCGAAGCCATCGACGTGGTGCGGGCGCGGCTGAAAACCCCCGCCATCCACACCATCGGCTATTGCGTCGCGGGCACCACCCTCGCCGCCACCCTAGCCATTCTGGCCAAACGCGGCGAAGCGGACAAAGTCAAAAGCGCCACTTTCTTCACGGCACAGGTCGATTTTACCGATTCGGGCGATCTCAAACATTTTGTCGATGACAAACAGATCGAAACCATTGGCCACCTCTCCCCCGATGGCTATCTCGATGGCCGCTATATGGCCGCTACTTTTAATCTGTTGCGCGGCAATGATCTGATCTGGAGCTATGTGGTCAATAATTATCTGCTGGGCCAAGATTATCCAGCCTTTGATATGTTGCATTGGAATGGTGACACCACCAATCTGCCGACCAAATGGCATCAAGCCTATTTGCGCGATTTGTATAAAGATAATCGGCTGGTCATTCCCGATTCGCTGTCCGCCGATGGCACCCCCATCAACCTGACCCGCATCACCACCCCGCTGTTTATTCAAGCAGGGCGCGAGGACCATATTGCCCCCCCCGCCAGCGTGTTCCAATTCACCCGCCACGCATCTGGCCCGTGCCATTTCATGCTGGCGGGGTCGGGACATATTGCCGGAGTGGTCAACCCCCCCGCCGCCAACAAATATCAATATTGGCTCAATCAGGGCGAATATGACACGTTGGATGGGTTTATCGCGGGGGCAATTGAACACAAAGGCAGCTGGTGGCCGCATTGGCTGGAATGGCTGCGCGGCCAAGATGACGCCGAGGTGCCCGCCAAAGGCTTGCGGGTGCCGGGCGGCAAAGGTGACAAAGTGATCGAAGATGCCCCAGGACGCTATGTAAAGACCCGGTAATCTGTATCCCCCTCCCCTGCGGCCTCTAAGGGGAGGGGCGATCTTAAACTCCCCTCCCCTTTAGGGGAGGGGCTGGGGGTGGGGTCTCTCGGACAAAACTGTAAGCCAAAACCGCCGCATAACCCACCCATAACGCCCCCTAATTGGACCAAAACATGCCCCTCATAGAATACACAATCGACAGCAATGGCGTCGCCGACGTCCGGCTCAATCGCCCCGAAAAACGCAATGCGCTGACGATGGAATTGCTGAAAGCCATTGTCGAATCTGGTGAAATTCTTGCCAATACCAAAGGCTTACGTGCCGTTGTTTTAAGCGGCAATGGCCAAGCCTTCTGCGCAGGGCTAGACCTAAGCAATTTCACCGATCCCCAAGGCGTGAAGAGCATCCCTCTCGCCGAGCGCACCCATGGCAACGCCAATTTGTTCCAGCAAACCGCTGTAATATGGCGAAAATTGCCCGTGCCCGTGATCGCCGCCATCCACGGCACCTGCTTTGGCGGCGGCTTGCAAATCGCCGCTGGGGCCGATATCCGCATCGCCGCCCCTGATGCAAGCCTTTGTATTATGGAGATGAAATGGGGTCTGGTCCCCGATATGGGCCATTTTGCCTTATGGCGCGGGATCGTCGCCGAAGATGTGCTGCGCAGCTTAACCTATAGCAATCAGATATTTACGGGCACCCAAGCCCAAGCCCACGGCTTCGTCACCACGATCTCGGATGATCCCTTAACCGCCGCAAAATTGCTCTCCGCCGATATTGCCATGCGCAATCCCGACGCCATTCGTGCCACAAAATTCTTATTTAACAGCTGTCCATCCCTGTCGTTCGATGAAATCCTCCAAGCCGAAAGCCATGCCCAAGCACCGCTGCTCGGTTCAGCCAATCAGATGGAAGCGGTAATGAGCCAAATGCAAAAACGCCCCGCACAATTTATTGATCCATAAACTTCAATCGCGCACGCGCCGCCGACAAATCATCTATAGAATTGATATTCATTGGATTTTTATCCAACACCACCGCCAGCGCCCCAACCACTTCGGCAAAATGATACAGTGATTTGCGCCCATCTCCCCGCAATATCGCCGCAATCTGCGCCGCTGCGGACGCGGGCCACAAGCCAATCACCGGCTGATCCGCGACATAGGCAGGTGCCGGAGCCAATCGCTCCAGCAAATCCCGTGGCAAATCTACCGAATCCACCCCGACACTCAACACGTCAGAAAATCCGTGTTCTTGCGCATAATGCAAGGCCGCAGCCAGCCCCCCCAGCGGCCCCAAACCGGCGCAGGGATAATCCGCCAAGCACAACAGCGGCGCGGCATCACGCCCCACCACCACCACGGAATCACAAATCCCTGCCAGAAAATCCACCGCCCGCGCCAGCAATGTCTGCCCGCCCAGCTCAGCCAGCGCCTTATCACTGCCAAACCGCGACGATTGCCCGCCCGCCAAAATACACCCTAAAATCAATGTAAGTTACTCCATCTGTACAAAATTTAATAGGTTTTTGAGCGACGTGTAAGTCTGATCTTTGCAAATGCGCCAATTGCGCCTAATGGGTAAATTGTAATATTAGATAGCAATATTAAGGCAATTTGCCCTCCATCAACATTTCGGTGGAATCGCGGCTTTCAACAGGATGATAGCATGACAATTCTCGACGCAACAGCCACCTACGCTCATGCAAACCCCCAGCATCGTGCGGTCGTAGACCTCGCCAGCGGGCGCAGCTGGACTTATGGCCAGCTGCATCTGGCGGTTGACCGGCTGGCGGCGTGGATCGTCGCCGAGGTTGGCCCAGCCAGCGGGGAACGCCTCGCCACCTTGTCAAAAAACAATGCCGAAATGATTATCCTCCAGCTGGCCGCGATTCGGGCGGGTGCGATATTCATGCCGCTCAATTGGCGGTTG
>JBEAOQ010000259.1:0-7931 GCA_041164845.1 Pseudomonadota bacterium
AATCTGCGTAAAGAAATAATGGTGCATCACCGCCCAGCCAATGACATAGCGCTGAAACAGCGTATCGGCGCGTGCGACATATTGCGCCAAATCGCCCAGATTGGCGATGATGGCTTCATCGCTCAGGAACCGGCGGACATCGCTGAACCAATGCCAATTGGACAGGGCCATTTTGGATGCGGCCACTTCGGCGGGATGGCGCACCAGAACCACCGGGCGCAGATCGGGAAATAGCTGCAACATCTGCGGTGCGATAAAAAAACCGTGAATGTCGCGGATGACAATGCCATCATGGTCATAGGTCGGCGGGCCAAAACGCCGCGAACGATAGCGGCCCGACAGCACGTCTTGCATCAGCGGCTGATAGCGGGTTTGAATATGCCGGCTGCTGGGCAGGGGCAGCAATGGTTCGGGTGTCAGCAAGGGATTGAACATGCAGTGGATCGGTTCATGCTCGACATGAAAGCAGCCATGGAAATCCAACAGCTCGGCAAACCAAGTGCTGCCACTGCGCCCGTCGGATAACAGCCAAATTGCCTGCTTTGCTTGCATTCTGTGAACAGTCCTATGCTTTTTATCTGCACATCACTGACTTGATGGCAGATCGACCTTATTTGAGCCGCTTGGAAATATGCCATTAACAGAAAATTTACGCTGGATCAGGGGGTTGGATTCAGGGTGAACGGCGAATTTGTTTCATTTTGGGATGGTTTTCAGGTGGCTATTAGGGCAGCATTGGTTTTGGGCGCATGATTCGGTTGGGATTTTTTACTGGGGACGGACATGAGCGACGAAAGTGGCAGCACGCCAAGGGCTGAATTTGATATTGAGCAAGCGGCGATTGATGCGCGCCGCACGACATATGGGCTAAACGCGAAAGCTGCGAAAATTGGGCTGGCTTTGTCAGGTGGGGGTATTCGCAGTGCGACGTTTTCTTTGGGGCTGTTGCAAGAATTAAGCCGTCAGCAATTGCTGCAAAAAGTTGATTATTTGTCCACGGTGTCGGGTGGCGGCTATATTGGCGCATTTTATACGGGGCTGTTTGCACGACGCGATGGCAAGGATGGCGCGGATAAGGTGCCTGCGGTGGTGACAGCCAAAAAACACGATGATTTGCTGGGGCAGGATGGAGCGAAGCAGGCGATCGGCTATCTGCGGCAATCGGGCCGTTATATGACCCCCGCTGGCAGCCGCGATCTGATTATGGCGATGGCATTGTTGACACGCAATTGGTTGACGCTGACCTTGGTTATGGGTGTGGCGGTTGTGTTGGGGGAATTGGGGCTGGATTGGCTGCGGGATAGGATTTCCGGCGGCATTGGGTTTGCTTATCCCGAGTTTGCCACAATGCTGGTGCCCGGATTGGGCTGGTTGGGGCGGCTGTTGGGCACAGAGATCACCTTTCAAGGTCTGTTGCGAGCCAGTCCGTTGTTGGGTTTACTGCCGGTGGCATTGGGGGCTTCTTTGGCCAGCGGTTGGTCCTATTGGCTGACCATGAGCAATGTGGCGCGGCAATGGTGGCGGCCAGTGTTGTTTGGTTCGCTGATGATTTTTGGTGGGGCGCTATACGCTGGATACCATCACGAATCTGGCGGATTTGATCGGGTAATAGCCCTATTCACGGCGATCATATCAGGCGGTGCGATGGTGCTGTCGGCGGTTGCATGGATGGTTACCCGCATGACCGAGGGCAAGCGGGTGACGGGCCATTCGCAAAATTTGCAAGCGATGCGACAGGATCAGATTAGGCTGCTGCTGACTGCATGGCAGGGTTATGTTGTGATGGTGTCCTTGGCACTGGTGGGGGGGATTGTGGCTGATGGCGCTACCTTGCTGCTGTCGTTGTTTCAGACGCCCCATTCCGCGCATTTGGCATTGGGAACGGCGGCGTTATCAACGATTTTTGTCCCAGCTGCGCAGCAATTGCTCAAGCTATTGCTGTCATCGGGCAAATCTGGGGCTGATAAAAATGCCGATGCGAAACCGCTGAGCGCCAGCCAGACAAGGCCCAGTCTATTGGCCAAATATGGCTCTGTTTTGGCGGGGTTGATTGCGGGGCTATTGGTGCTGGCGGCTTTGGCATTCTGGGGTGAATTGGCGCATTTGCTGGCGTGGGAAGATCGTTTGTGGATTGGCAGCACAGCTGTCGGGCTGTCGGCTCATTTTGGTTCAATTTTTCTCATTACGTTGATATTTGTGGCCCTTTGCGCCACCACCCAATCTTTTGTGAATTTGTCATCGCTTTCGACATTCTATGCCAGCCGTTTGCGCCGGGCCTATTTGGGTGCGGGCAATGGGACGCGGTTAAGCGGCGCCAATGGTGCGGTACCTGTGCAGGACGGCGATGTCGGCGATGATTTGGGCTTGGTGGAATATTATCGGCGAACCAAAGCCGGTGCGCCGGTGCATATTATCAATGTCACTATCAATGAAACGCGGGGCAAGGGGGCGCAAACCGTGCAGCAAGATCGGCATGGGTTAAATTTGGCGATTACCCCTCAAGGCCTGTGCTGGAGCGGAGAAAACCGCAATGCGATGGAGACCAAGCCGCTGGGTTCCGAGGATGAAGAATTGCATAAACCGGCGCTGCCCGGACAAAGCCTGCCGGTATCTGCTTGGGTGGGCATATCGGGGGCGGCTTTTTCCACGGGAATGGGCGGCGTTACCAATCTGTCCTATGCGATATTGATGTTCCTCTCGAATGTGCGGCTAGGCTATTGGTGGTTGCAAGACCGGAGCAAAAAATTTGGGGGTTTGATCTATGGCAGACTGATTCAGGAAATGACGGCAAATTTCCACGGCACCGACAAGGCGCAATGGTATTTATCGGATGGCGGACATTTTGAAAATACGGCTGTATATGAACTGGTGCGGCGCAAGTTGCCGTTTATCATTACGTCGGATAATGGTGCCGATCCGGGCAATGCATTGGAAGATATTGCCAATTTGGTGCGGAAATGCCGGATTGATTTTGCTGCGGAGCTGCAATTTTTGTCACGGGATAGTCTGGATAAGCGGTTTGCGCATACGGCATTGGCCGAAAATTTCACCACGCCAGAAGAATTGCTGACCGGCAAGGCCAGCGCATCTGCTTGTGCGATGCTGGCGAAAATTTCCTATGCGGATGGCAGTTTTGGCACTTTGGTGGTGGTTAAACCGCGCCTGACGCTGGATATGCCACATGATATTCCCGCCGATGTCGCGCGGTATAAGCTGGAAAATCGCAGTTTTCCGCAGCAAACAACTTTTGACCAATTTTTCGATGAGGCGCAGTGGGAAAGCTATCGGGCGCTGGGGCAAATTATTGGCCATCGGTTGTTTGTGCCACTGGGCGGGGCGCTGGATTGGCAGCCGCATGATATGGAGCCGGTTATTTGGTAAAGGGCATAATTGGAGTCGGCCTGATTGGCTATGGATTGGCGGGGCGGGTGTTTCATGCACCCTTGATTTCGGCCATTTCGGGCCTGATGCTGCGGGGGATTGTTACCGCTGATCCGGCGCGGGGGGCAGAGGCAGCGGCGGCCTATCCCGATGCCGCGATCCATGCGGATGTTACGGCGATGTTGGGCGATGATGCGGTGGATGTGGTGGTGGTGGCCAGCCCGGGGCCAAGTCATGCGCCGCTGGCGATACAGGCATTGCGCAGTGGAAAACATGTGGTGGTGGATAAGCCATTTGCCCTGTCGCTGGCCGAAGCCGAGGCGGTGGTTGCCGTGGCGTCGGCGATGGAACGGCGGGTGTTGGTGTTTCAAAACCGCCGCTGGGACAGCGATTTTCTCACCTTGCGCAAGGCTTTGGACGATGGATTGGTCGGTGATGTGGTTCATTTTGAATCGCATTTGGATCGGTTTCGCCCCGATGTAGTGGCCCGTTGGCGCGAGGATGGCTCGGCGGGGTCGGGGATCTGGGTCGATTTGGGGCCGCATCTGGTCGATCAGGCCTTGGCGCTGTTTGGGATGCCATTGGCAGTAAGTGGCGATTTGGCGGCATTAAGGCCCGGGGCGATCAGCGATGATTGGGCGCATGTGGTGCTGCATTATGCCGATAAGCGGGTGATTTTGCACGCCAGCGTCTGCGTGGCGGGTGGGCCACCGCGTTTTATCGTGCATGGCACGCGGGGGTCATTGGTCAAACAATTGCCCGATGGCCAAGAGCCGCAGCTGGTTGCTGGGATAAGGCCTGGTGATGCCGAATGGGGGGTGGATAATGATCCGCTGCAATGCTGGGATGCGGATCAGCGGATAACGCAGCGGCGGGCCGAGCGCGGCGGGCAAGAGGCGTTTTATGCTGCTGTGGCGGCGATGGTGTTAGATAACGCAGCACCGCCAAACACGGTGGAGGCGATGTTGGCAGTGCAGCGTATTGTCGATGCGGCGGCGATTAGCAGCCGCGAGGGACGGGTGGTGATTTTTTAGGGTTTTGCTGCGGCGGCTGGAGCTGCCGCTGGAGCGGCGGGTAGCGGCAGGTTCGATCCTTGCTTGTTGATGTAGGCGATAACATTGGCGCGGTCTTCGCCGCTTTCCAGACCGGCGAAGGTCATTTTCGTGCCTTCGGCCATGCCGCGTGGGTCTTTCAGCCAGATGTTCATGGTTTTGAAATCCCATTTGCCGCCGTGTTTTTTCAGGCCATCGGTGAAGGCAAATCCGCCGCGACCGGTGCCGACGCCATCGCCCAACACCGCATAAAGATTTGGCCCGATGCCATTGGCCCCGCCCGAAGCGATGGTGTGGCAGGAGACGCATTTTTTGAAGGTTTCTTCGCCTTTGGCGGCATCGGCTGTTGCCAGCAGGGTTTCGATTGGCACTTCGGCCACTGCGCCTTCGCCATCGGCGACCACGCCGGAAATTTTATAGCCCATGGTTTCGGGGCGATTTTCTTTGTCAGCGCGGAAATGGTGGCCGCTGATGCTGGCCAGACCCAGCGCGACAATCGCCGAACCCAATGTCCAGCCTGCAATCGTGTTAAAATTATCAGCCATTGATATATCCTGCGGGAAGTGAAGTGTAGAACCGATTTAGCGCCGTCCTCTAATGTTGCGAAGCCCATTGCGCAAGAGCCATTGCGGGATTTGATACTTATGATTAAGCGCGCAACCATGCATAGTTTTCCCCTGCCCGCCGTTGCCCTAGTTGACGCTATGACCAAGGCCGCCGCCGTCAATCCCTCTGCCGCTATGGCTTTGCAGGGGGCGCCCGGCTGCAACGGCCACCGTGCCGCGCTGGAATATGCGCCCGATTGCTTGGCTTTGCCCTGTTTCAGCTTTGAAGATGCGCTGGATGCGGTGAAAGATGGCAAGGCGGCGCGGGCGATTATTCCGATTGAAAATTCGCAGCATGGGCGGGTGGCGGACATCCATTTTCTGTTACCCGAAAGCGGTTTAGCCATTGTCGGCGAATATTTTATGGCGATCAACCATAGTCTGATGGCGCTTGGTGATGGGCCATTTGTCGCGGCCTATAGCCATCCGCAAGCCTTGGGCCAATCGCGGCATTATCTGCGCAGCCGAGGGATTGTGCCGCTGTCCTATGCCGATACGGCGGGGGCGGCAGCTTTTGTCGCGGAACAGGGTGATGTCTCGGCCTGTGCTATTGCGCCCAAATTGGCGGCCGAGCTATATGGCTTGAAAATAATTGCGGATAATGTCGAAGATGCCGCCAATAATACCACGCGGTTTGTGGTTTTGGCGAAAGATGCGCTGGATTCGCAAGGATTGCTGGCGGGGCTGGGTGCGGGGCAAGTGACGATGACCACGCTGATTTTTGAGGTTAAGAATACCCCTGCGGCCTTGTATAAAGCATTGGGCGGATTTGCTACCAATGGGGTCAATATGACCAAGCTGGAGAGTTATCAGCAGGGGGCCAGCTTTGCCGCGACCATGTTTTTTGCCGATATTGATGGCGCGCCGGGCGATGTGGCGGTAGATCGGGCTTTGGCCGAATTGGCGTTTCATTGCGAAGAGGTGCGGATTTTGGGCAGCTATGTGCAGGCGCGGGTTCGCGGTTAGTAGATTGATTTTGTGATGTCATTCATCCGCAAATCTCCTTGGCTGGGCTTGCTGCTGTTGGCGGCGGCCATGTTCAGCCGTGTTCTGTTGCCCGCGGGCTGGATGCCGACCGTGGATACGGGTGGGGTGCGGATTGCGCTGTGTAGTGGGATCAGCGGCGAATATCTGACGCTGGAACGCGATGGTCAGCTGCATAAACATGCGCCTTCGTCGCAATTGCCCAGCGATCCCTGCCCCTTTGGCCTGGCTTCGGGGCCACTGCTGGATGTGCCGCCGGTGCTGGTGCTGGCGCATTCCTCTATTTTCGCAGCCATTGTCCCGCAACCGGCGCTGACCAATCTGGCCAAAATAGTGCGTCGCGCTCTGCCCCCACCTGCCAGAGCGCCGCCAGAACTTGCTTGAACCCTCCGTTTTACCATTTTCAAGCGAGTAATTTTATGACCAAATTGATGATTCGCAGCGCTGCGGCGCTGTCTTTGCTGCTGTCCGCCACTCCGGCGCTGGCCGATGATGCACCGGCACTTTATCGCGCCGATGCCCATGCACCGACACTTTATCGCGCCGATGCCCATGCACCGGCGGGGGTAATGACCGACCATACCCACAAGGCGGGTGATGTGATGATCGGGCTAAGCTGGATGCATGAGAACTATGGCGGCACCAACCATAGCGGTAGCCACGAAATTTCCGATGCTGCCGTGATTGCCGCCGGTTTCACCACCCGCGCCGATCAGATGAGCATGGATATGGCGATGCTGCATATTATGTATGCGCCCAGCAATCGGGTGACTTTGATGCTTATGCCCAGCTGGAGCCGGATGCAGATGACCATGTTGGGCATAGCCCCCAGCACTGGCACGGGCCATCATGCCTTGGCGGTGGGTGAGCGTGATAGCGAGGTCGTCTCGGGGATTGGCGATACGAAAATTGGTGCGCTGATCGCCCTGTCGCGTAATCCCGCCTTTTCGGTGCATTATGGTATGATGATTTCAATTCCCACCGGCAGCGTTAGCAAACGCGATGAAGACGGCAATTTTGTCCATTATGGGATGCAGCCGGGATCGGGCACTTGGGATGTGCTGCCAAGCCTGACTTTGCGCGGCAGTAAAGGCGATTTCGGTTGGGGGGTGCAGGGCGAATTTGTCTTTCGCGCTGAGAACCGCAATACCAGTGGCTATCGCTTGGGCAATCGGTTGAATCTCACCGGCTGGGTCAGTCAGACTGTGGGCAAACGCGCGTCGTTGTCGGCGCGGCTGGCCTATAGCGATGAGGGCAAGGTTGAAGGCCATTATAATGCCGGCCATAACCATGGCTCGCCACCGGATCGTCAGGCCAATTATGGTGGGCAACGGGTGGACGCTGGGTTGGGCGGCAATCTGGTCATATTTGATGGCTTGCGGCTGGGGATCGAGGCGACATTGCCGCTGTGGCAAAAATTCAATGGTATCCAGCCGCCCAAGCACCTTGGCACCAATATTAGCCTGTCAAAGGCGTTTTGAACCCAGATGCGGCGGGGTGAATTGCTCCGCCGCATTTTTGGCCTTATGGCGGAGCTAGAACATTTCCCGATCAGGAAAAACAAACCTGATCGGGACAGGGTCTGTGTCGATATACGCCATAAAGTTCACGAGGATTTGATGATAGGTTTGCGGATCATAGAAGATGATTTGCACGGGGCCGAAATTGCCGCGCTGTTAGAGCTGCATTTGGCGGAAATGCGGGCATGGTCGCCCGCCTGCTCGGTTCATGCCATGCCGATTGAACGGCTGCGCGAGAGGGATGTGACGTTTTATTCCGCTTGGGTCGATGCGGGGGATGGCGATTTTCTGGCGGGTTGCGGGGCGTTGAAACAGCTTGATCAGCGCCATGGTGAGCTGAAATCTATGCGCGCCGCGCCGGATTATCGCGGGCGGGGTGTGGGCAAGGC
>JBEAOQ010000260.1:0-2880 GCA_041164845.1 Pseudomonadota bacterium
CGAGGCTGAAGCGCGTGTTGCCGACGACAATGCCGCCCGCTGCCGCTTCGCCGCATCCTATGCCCGCCTCGATGCCCAGTTGGCCGAACAATTCCACAGCCGCCTGACCACAGCCATCGCCGCGCTGTGCGAAGCCACGCTGCACCCGCTGACCCTTGACCCAGACGCACTTTCCGCCCGCGCCACCCGGATCATGGCGCTGTTTTCCCGCGCCGATGATGAACGTGTGTTGCGCATTCACCCCGATGATCTGGCATTAATCTCGGCTCAACTGCCGCCCGACTGGGCCATCCAACCCGACCCGCTGCTGATGCGTGGCAATTTGCGCGTTGAAACCCAAGATGGCGGCGCAGAGGACGGCCCAGACCAATGGCGCAGCGCCATCTATGATGCCCTAAACCTATGCTAAGCCTCGCCGCGCCGCTGCTCGATCAGCTAAGCCTCCAGACCCTTACCCTGAAACCCCGCCGCTATGGGCTTGTCGCTGCTTGCGACGGCGGCTTGCTCGAGGTCAGCGGGTTGGCCATCCCCGTGGGCAGTATTTGCCGCATCCACATGCCCGATAATACCAGCAAACTCCGCGCCGAAGTCATTGGTTTCCGCGCTGGGCGCAGCCTGATGATGCTGCTGGGTGATTCGGTGTTGTTGCGTCCGGGGCTGATCGTCACCGCCGAACCGCATCCCGGTATGTTGTCGGTGGGCGATGCCTATCTGGGGCGTGCGATTGATGGTGATGGCCAGCCGATTGATGGTGGCCCGCCGATCCATTCGCCCTTTCGCCCGCCGCACCATTGGCCCTGCGGCGGCAAGCGCACCAGCGCGCTTGATCGCGCCAGCGTCACCCAGCCGTTCGATGTCGGGGTGCGCGCCCTCAACGCGCTGACCACCTTTGGCATTGGCCAGCGGATTGGCATTATGGCCGGATCGGGCGTCGGCAAATCGGTGCTGCTCGATATGATCGCCCATGGTGCGGATGCCGATATTGTCGTGGTCGGGCTGATTGGCGAACGCGCCCGCGAAGTGTCCGATTTCGTATCGCGGCACATGGCGGGGGCCAAACGCAGCACCACCCTCCTAATCGCCGTCCCTGCCGATCACGCGCCCAATTTGCGGTTGCGTGGGGCGATGTTGGCGACTGCCCAAGCCGAATATTTCCGCTCGCAAGGCAAAAAAGTGCTGCTGATCCTCGACAGTCTGACCCGCGTCGCCCATGCCGCCCGCGAGATTGGGCTGCTGCTGGGTGAACCCGGCGCGGCGCGGGGTTATCCACCATCGGCGCTGGCGACATTGACCAAATTGGTCGAACGCGCGGGCAATTCGGCGCAAAGCGGCGGCGCGATCACCGGCATCTACACCGTGCTGGCCGATGGCGATAATCAGGACGATCCGGTGGTTGACACCGCCCGCGCCATTTTGGATGGCCATATTGTCCTGTCCCGCGAATTGGCCCAACGCGGGCAATATCCGGCAATCGACATCGCCGCTTCGTTGTCGCGGGTGATGGCCGACATCACCTCCCCCGCCCATGCCGCGCTGGCCCGCCAATTTCGCGCCCTGATCGCCAGCTATGAGGCCAACCGCGATCTGGTGCTGATGGGTGCCTATCGCAGCGGGGCCGATCCGCAGCTTGATCTGGCGATTGCCCTGCACAGCGCGCTGACGGCGTTTCTTGGACAAGAAAAACACCAGATGGTGCCCCTGCCCGCCAGCATCACCGCGCTGCAAAATGTGTTAAGCCATGCTGGCTGACGGCAAAAAACTCAAACGGCTGCACCGATTGGAACATATCAGAAGTCTGGCCAAACAATCCGCCTTGGCCGAGGTGGCCCGCGCCGAAGCGATGCTGAGCCAGTTGCAAAGCCTATCGACCCGCACCGCCCAATTGGCCGGTGATTACGCCGCCCGCACCCCCGCCTCCACCGGCGGCGATCTGCGCAAAATGGCCCAGTTCACCGACGCTTTGCAGATCATCCTGAAAAACACCCAAGCCGACACCGCCCGCGCTGCGGTGATCGCCGATACCAGCCAAACTGCCTTGGCCCAAGCCGAACAGCGCCGCAGCGCGGTTGAAAGCCGCGTCGATGCCTTGTCGCAAAAAATCAAGGGTCTGCGCGAAGCTGGCCGCGAAACTGGCACGTCTCTTGAATAGCATTATCTGCCCGTCAACACCTTCGTCCCAATGGAACCTGCCCATGCTCGATTTCGCTTCGCTGTCACCGCCAACTTCAAACGCCGCCACCGCCCTGTCCGGCATTCCCGCATCACCAGAATTTTCAGGTAACATCAGTTCGGAAACCAGCCCGCAAGGCTTTGCCGCCTTGCTGGACAGCGCCGGTTTCAGCCAAATTGTCCCCGCATTGTCCGCCACAGCCGCGCTTTCCATCACCCTACCGACATTTCCACCATCAACCTCCCAGCTTGGCATGGGCTTACCCCATGATACGTCGGCCCCATCCGCCGCGTTATCTAATATCGGCTCCGCCGCGCTACCTAACATCGGCTCCGCCGCGCTACCTAACATCGGCTCCGCCTTAGTACCCAGCCCGCACGCAGTCATCGTGCCGCAAGACGGCAATATTTTGCCGCAAACTCTTGCCGCTTCGCGGCCACAAAACAACCCCGCATCGCCGCTACTCACCCCCGATCAATCGGGCGCACCGGCGGGGCCTGACACAGGCGCACAGCCGTCCACTATCGCGCTAGTCGTCGGTGAGAAAAAACACATTCCGCTCCGCGCAACCCGCTTGGCAATGCCCATCAACACAGGTGACGCACCCCATATCGCCAATCCACTAGCGCCAGAGCTGGGTCAGGAAAGTGACGCAACCGCCTTGGACACGCCCCAACCCACCAGCGATCCAACGGTCATCGCATTGGCTA
>JBEAOQ010000261.1:0-2640 GCA_041164845.1 Pseudomonadota bacterium
CGGCTGCGAAAAATCAAACCGCAAGCGATCCGCCGCCACCAACGATCCCTTCTGCGTCACATGTCCGCCCAGGCGATTGCGCAGTGCTGCATGGAGCAAATGCGTAGCCGAATGATTGGCGCGAATGGCATCCCGGCGGACGACATCCACCTCCAACTGCACCGCATCGCCCACAGAAATCTTGCCGCTCTCAACTACCGCCTGATGCGCGTGCAATTTCCCCAAAGGCTTAGCGGTTGAAATGACCTTAACCAGCAAACCACCAGCGCCACGGATCACCCCCACATCCCCAGTTTGGCCGCCACTCTCCCCGTAAAAGGGTGTTTGATTGGTCAGCACCGTCACCTCGGCTCCCGCCTCGGCACTGGTCACTTCAATCCCGCCAGAAATCAGCGCGACAACTTGCCCCTCGGCGCTGGTAGACACATAACCGGTAAATTCCGTCGCCCCCAATTTTTCAACAAGATCAAACCAAACCTCACCCGAAGCCGCCTCGCCAGACCCCTTCCACGCCGCCCGCGCTGCGGCTTTTTGTTGCTGCATCGCCACATCAAAACCCGCACGATCAACCGTAATCCCCCGCGCCCGCAAAGCATCCTCGGTCAAATCATAGGGAAAACCGAAAGTGTCATAAAGCCGAAACGCCGTCTCACCTGACAAAATCCCACCTGCACCAAATGTGCTGGTAGCCTCATCCAACAATTTCAATCCATTGTGCAATGTCTGACGGAATTTTGTTTCCTCACGTTCCAACACTTCAACAATCAAAGGCTGCGCCCGCGCAATTTCCGGAAATGCCGCCCCCATTTCCGCCACCAATGACGGCACCAACCGATGCATCAAAGGATCCTTGGCCCCCAACAAATGGGCATGGCGCATGGCACGGCGCATAATCCGCCGCAAAACATAGCCCCGCCCCTCACTCGATGGCAAAACCCCATCGGCCAAAAGAAAACTGGTAGACCGCAAATGATCGGCAATAACACGGTGACTGGCCCGTGCTTCGCCTTGCGCTTTTACCCCCGTCAAATTCTCCGAAGCCAAAATCAATGCCCGGAATGTATCAATATCATAATTGTCATGCTCGCCCTGCATGACGGCCGCAATCCGCTCCAACCCCATCCCCGTGTCGATCGAAGGTTTGGGCAGGGTCAGCCGGCTACCATCCACCTGTTGTTCAAACTGCATGAACACCAGATTCCAAATCTCGATAAACCGATCACCATCTTCATCCGGACTTCCCGGAGGGCCACCGGCAATATGCGCGCCGTGGTCATAAAAAATTTCACTGCATGGCCCGCACGGCCCCGTATCACCCATCGACCAGAAATTATCCGAAGTTGGAATGCGAATAATCCGATCATCCGACAGACCCGCAATTTTCTGCCACAATCCAAAGGCTTCATCATCGCTATGATAGACCGTGACCAGCAGCCTATCCTTGGCCAATCCCCATTCTTTGGTCAGCAACTGCCACGCATGGGTAATCGCCTGTTCTTTGAAATAATCGCCAAAGGAAAAATTCCCCAGCATTTCAAAAAACGTATGATGCCGCGCCGTATAGCCAACATTATCCAAATCATTATGCTTGCCACCCGCCCGCACGCATTTTTGCGATGATGTCGCACGTGGAATTACCCGCGTTTCCAATCCGGTGAACACATTCTTAAACGGCACCATCCCCGCATTGGTAAACATCAAGGTCGGGTCATTATAGGGCACAAGCGGTGCAGAAGGCACCACATCATGCCCATGCGCGCCAAAATAGTCGAGAAATGAGCGGCGGATTTCATTTGTAGAAGTCATAAATTAGCCGATAGGACACCGCCGCCCCGCCGACAAGACCGAAGGACAGTTTACCCGCAATTGCACAAAACCAGAAACAATGACCGGCATTGATTTCACATGAAACTCATCTGATACACAATGCCGGTCCGTGTGTATGGGCTGAAGTCACATCACTCCCAGCCCTAAGGGTGTCAGATGTCGTCCTCCGCGTCAGGACCAACCATCATCTCCCCAGCGACCCGATCGGTTTGGCTGCGGATAGCAGCTTCCAAACGGTCGCAAACTTCAGGATTTTGTTTCAGATAATTTTTCGAATTTTCCCGCCCTTGTCCAATGCGGATAGAATCATAGCTGTACCAAGCGCCGGATTTTTCAACAAAGCCAGCCTTCACCCCCAAATCCAATATCTCGCCAATTTTCGACACGCCTTCGCCATACATGATGTCGAATTCTACCTGCTTAAACGGCGGGGCGACTTTGTTTTTCACGACTTTCACCCGTGTCGCGTTCCCGACGATTTCGTCGCGGTCTTTGATTTGGCCGATGCGGCGGATGTCTAGGCGGACAGAAGCGTAGAATTTCAATGCGTTACCGCCGGTGGTGGTTTCGGGGTTGCCATACATAACCCCGATCTTCATCCGCAGCTGGTTGATGAAGATCACCATACAGCGTGAGCGGCTGATCGAGCCGGTTAATTTCCGCAAAGATTGGCTCATCAACCGTGCTTGCAGCCCGACATGGCTATCGCCCATCTCGCCTTCGATTTCGGCCCGCGGCACAAGTGCGGCAACCGAATCGATCACCAGGACATCGATTGCATTCGAACGGACCAGAGTATCGGTAATCTCGAGC
>JBEAOQ010000262.1:0-3246 GCA_041164845.1 Pseudomonadota bacterium
CGAATCGCACAGGGTGCTCTTGGCCCAATTGCCGCGCTTCGCCTGAACGATATGCTGGTATTTGCGCAGCCAAATGCAAAAATCATTCAGGGAAGTTATGCCGATTCGGACGTCAGGGAACAGCTCATTGATGGTGGAGTCGATGTCCTATTCCATCTCGCATCGCTGCCCGGTGCCGCCAGCGAAATTGATCCTGTTCTTGGCAAGCATATCAACCTCGACGGCTCGATTGCCTTGCTTGATACCGTTGCCGCGATCGGCGTGCCCCGTGTCGTCTATGCCAGTTCGATTGCGGCTTTGGGCAGGACTGACAGCTTGGTCACCGATGACACAGCCCTGCGCCCCATTGGCAGCTATGGCACCCATAAGGCGATGATCGAGCTTTATCTTGCCGACTTAACACGGCGCGGCGTGGTCGATGGCCGCGCCGTCAGACCCGCTGGTATAGTGGCGCGACCGCGCAATGCTTATGCTGGCTTTGCCACCGCGTGGATGAGCGATGTGTTCCATGCAGCGCTGGAGCAGCGTGATATTACGATACCCCTGCCGTCCAAAGCACATATCTGGCTGCAAAGCATTGATGCAGTGGCGGATAACATTATCCATGCAGCCAAAATGCCAACATTGGGCTTGTCGTCACACCGTGCGTGGACGCTGCCCGCCACGGTTGTCTGCATTGAGACATTGGTGCAAGCATTGCGCGGGCGGACGGGCTATAATCTGCGCGCTGAATATGGCGATGGCTTAGCTGACCACAAGCCGTTGGATGCCAGCGCGGCACTGGCTTTGGGTTTCGTCAGCGATGGCGACACCAATGGGCTGGTTAATGCGGTTATATCGCGGATTACCAAGGATAGAGCAATGTCGTCAAAGCAATACCGATTGCCAAACCTCATCCCTGCACCACAATCTGATCGATAACACCAAACAACGGGCTGCCATCAGGCAAGGTTGCCTCCATTCGCACGCGATCACCAAATTTCATAAACCCAGTGTGCGGCTTGCCCTCGTCAAGCGCCTCGATACCTCGCCGTTCGGCAATGCACGATGACCCGACTTCGCGGTAATTTTCGTTCGAAACGGTGCCGCCGCCAATGATCGTGCCAGCACAAAGCGCACGGGTGCGCGCCGCATGGGCAACATGCTCGGGAAACGACCAACTCATCTGATAGCCTTGCGCCGCCCCGAACCGCACGCCGTTCCAATCAACGATCAATGGCAAATCAACCCGCCCATCACGCCAATAGGTGCCAAGCTCATCGGGCGTGATCGCGACCGGAGCCACGCTACAGGGCGGCTTGGCTTGAATCCAGCCAAAGCCAATTTTCGATTCGCGTAATGCAAAACCCCGCAGCGACCAATCATTAATCATCACGATCAATCGGATATGCGCGGCAGCTTGTTCGGGCGTCACGCCCATCGGCACGTCATCAACAATAATACCAAATTCGCCTTCAAAATCGATATTATTGGCCTCGCTGGGTGTCGGAAAGTCGGCGGTGCCCGAATAGAATATATGCGAAAGGCCCTGATACATGAGCGGCGCATCATGGGGCGGGGCTTGTCGGCCTGACACCATCCGCAGCAATGCGCCGTGGCTTTCGTATGCCGAACCATCAAGCCATTGCCAAGCACGCGGCAGCGGCGCAAGCACATCCGCTGCTGCAAAAGTGATGGCATCCACCGCGACCCCACTTTCCAAAGTCGCGGCAAGCGCACCCAGCGGTGCTTCCACTTCGGCCCAACGCTCCAGCGCATCTTGCATGGTTGCAGCAATGCCCTTGGCAGGCACGGCAAGGCTGTGGTCCCGTGCGACAACCACCAGGCAGCCATCGCGTGTGCCATTATTCAAAGTGGCGAGTTTCAAGCGTCGTCTCCTCAATGCACCCCGATTACGCGGCATTATTCTTTATATAGTGAATTATCGTTTTAACGGCAAGCATAATCATCAGTTGTCTGTCTATATTGCATTTGCCGTTGGCTGGGGTATAAGCAGCAAACATGCCGCATCACGGACAGAGATAGAACATAAAATTGGGCCTAAAACTGCCACTTGTCACCGAATAAATTATTCCTTATATCAGGAATAATTGCAACAAGGGCGATAGGATTGGAAGCGTGAAATGATGAAAAATCTGTTCGATCTGTCAGGCAAGGTGGCAGTGATTACCGGATCAACCCGTGGCCTCGGCTATGCCATTGCCGAGGCGATGATCGCGCATGGCGCAACAGTGATCGTCTCAAGCGAAAATGCTGATGATACAGCGGCCGCCGCTGCTACATTGGGTACCATCGGCATTCCGTGCGACGTAGCCGATGATGTCGCTATCACTTCGCTGGTGGCACAAATGGTCGAGCGGTTTGGCGGTATTGACATTTTGGTTTCAAATGCGGGAATCCAAGGTGGGCCATTCGCTGATCCGTTAGATATGACAATTTTTGATCGGGTGATAGCGGTCAATCTGCGGTCAATGGCGGTGCTGACCAAACAGGCGCTGCCACACATGGCCGGGCGGGCCGGGGCTTCCGTCATCCTTACCGCCAGCATTTCTGGCCTACGCGGCAATGCTACGATTGATGCTTATGCGATGGCCAAGGCGGGGGTGATGCAACTTGCCCGCAATATCGCGGTGCAATGGGGGCCAAAGGGAGTGCGCGCCAATGCGATTGCGCCGGGCTTGGTTGATACGCGCTTGGCCGATCATCTGAAGGCCGACGCCGCCTTTATGGCGCGGCGGATGCAAATGACGCCGCTGCGCCGCATGGGCCAGCCGCATGAAATTGCTGGTGCCGCTGTGTTTCTCGCCGCGCCCGCTGGCGGATTCGTCAATGGACAGGTGCTGGTCATCGACGGCGGCACAATTATCACCGATGGGAGTTAATATGCCGATGTCACCAATTCGCCGCGTCGTCACCGGCCACGATTCTGCGGGGAAGGCAGTTGTCACCGCCGATAGCGTCCTAGATTCAAAACCAAATCCAACAGGCTCCTCGCTGTTTACATTGGTCTGGACCACCGCAACTACGCCGGTCGATAATGATGATCCAACCGATGGGCGGGAGCGTTCTGTTGGCTTGACGCTGCCGGGCGGATCGGTGCTGCGGGTGGTTGATCTGTTGCCGCGCAACTGCGCACCGATGCACCGCACCAACAGCTTGGATTATGGGATCGTCCTGAACGGAGCGATTGAACTCGTGCTCGACGATGATGATGTGACTTTGGTCGAAGCAGGCTGCATTATCATC
>JBEAOQ010000263.1:0-2625 GCA_041164845.1 Pseudomonadota bacterium
TTCACGATTCCAGCATCAGCATCGGTCAATTCTTCGTCGTCACCATAAAGTCGGCTCATCTGAAACCCTCCTCACAACGGTATATTATCATGCTTCTTCCACGGATTCTCCAACACCTTCCCCCGCAATTTCCTCAACCCCAGCGCAATCCGCCGCCGCGTTGAATGCGGATAGATTACCTCATCAATAAACCCCTTGCTCGCCGCGACAAACGGGTTGGCGAAGCGGTCCTCATATTCCGCCACTTTCGCCGCTTGCTCATCACCAGACAGCCCGCGAAAAATAATCTCGACCGCGCCCTTGGCCCCCATCACCGCAATCTCTGCCGTCGGCCAAGCATAGTTCAAATCGCCGCGCAGATGTTTGGACGCCATCACATCATAGGCCCCGCCATAAGCCTTGCGGGTAATCACCGTAATCTTCGGCACCGTCGCTTCGGCATAGGCGAACAACAGTTTCGCGCCGTGCTTGATAATCCCATTATGCTCTTGCGAAGTGCCGGGCAGAAATCCAGGCACATCGACAAAGGTGACAATCGGGATGTTAAACGCATCGCAAAACCGGACAAACCGCGCCGCTTTTTTGCTGCTGTTAATGTCCAAACACCCCGCCAGCACCATTGGTTGATTGGCAACAATCCCCACGCTTTTGCCCTCAATCCGGCCAAAACCGCACAGTATATTCCCCGCATGGGCTGGTTGAATTTCAAAAAACTCCGCCTCATCCAACACTTTTTTCAACACCTCATGCATATCATAGGGCTGGTTGGCATTGGCGGGGATCAGCGTATCCAGACTGGCATCTTGCCGGTCATAAGGATCCGCGCAAGGCCGCTCCGGCACCTCGTCCCGATTGGACAAAGGTAGATAATCAAAGAAATCCCGCGCCGCCAACAGCGCCTCAATATCATTTTCCAGCGCCAAATCGGCCACCGATGTTTTGGTGGTGTGCGTCACCGCCCCGCCCAATTCTTCCTGCGTGACAATCTCGTTGGTAACCGTTTTGACCACATCGGGGCCGGTAACAAACATATATGACGAATCTTTAACCATAAAAATAAAGTCGGTCATGGCAGGGGAATAGACCGCGCCGCCCGCGCATGGCCCCATAATCAACGACAATTGCGGCACCACGCCACTTGCCAAAACATTGCGCTGAAACACCTCGGCATAGCCGCCTAATGACGCCACACCTTCCTGAATCCGCGCCCCGCCGCTATCGTTCAAACCAATCACCGGCGCGCCGACTTTCAGCGCATTATCCATCACTTTGCAGATTTTCTGGGCATGACGTTCGGACAAAGACCCGCCAAATACGGTGAAATCTTGGGAAAATACAAACACCAATCGGCCATTTATCGTGCCGCTGCCAGTTACCACCCCATCGCCCGGGAAAATCTGATCCGGCATCCCGAAATCGACGCAATTATGCTCGACATACATATCCAGCTCTTCGAATGAGCCTTCATCCAGCAGAATTTCCAAGCGTTCGCGCGCGGTCAGCTTGCCCTTGGCATGTTGGGCATCAATCCGCTTTTGCCCCCCGCCCAATCGCGCTGCGGCGCGGCGTTTTTCCAATTCGGCAATATTGGCAGACATAGGGCAGAATCCTTGGTTATTACTGCCCCGCCTTGGCCCGCGAAATCGCTTGCGTCAATAGAATTTAACCGTGCGATTAACCGCAGATTCACCGCATCAACACCAATTCCTCCGCCATGCTCGGATGCAGCGCCATCGTCGCATCAAAATCCGCCTTACTCAACCCCGCCTTGACCGCAATCGCCGCCGCCTGCAAAATTTCTGGCGCATCGGGGCCAATCATATGCAGCCCGATCACCCGATCCGACGTGGCATCAACCACCATCTTATACAGCCCGCGCTCGGCCCGCGCCGCAAAGATATTTTTCATCGGGCGAAAATCCGAGGTAAACACCCGTAGATCGCCATATTTCGCCCGCGCCTGTTCTTCGGTCAGGCCAACGCTGGCCAATGGCGGCTGCGAAAACACCGCACTGGGGATGCAATCATAATCCGTCACCCGCGCCATGCCGCCAAACAGATTATCAGCAAAAGCATGGCCTTCGCGGATCGCCACCGGCGTCAATTGCACCCGATCGGTCACATCACCCACCGCATAGATGCTGGGGCAAGCGGTCTGGTTCAGCGTATCCACCGGCACCTCGCCATTGGCCCCCAGCGCAATGCCGGCGCTGTCCAAGCCCAGCTCTTGGGTCTTGGCCCGCCGCCCCGTGGCCACCAACACCACATCCGCCGCCAAATCACCACTGGCAGTCCGCACCATCAACGACCCATCGCCCAGCTTTTCGACCGCCGCAATCGGGCTGTTAAACTGATAGGCAATCCCCCGCGCCCGTGTAATATCTAACAGCCGTTCGCGTAGAGCCAGATCATAACCGCGCAAAATCTGGTCGCTGCGGTTGACCACTGTCACCTGCGCCCCCAGCGCATTAAAAATTCCGGCAAATTCCAGCGCGATATAACCCGCCCCCTGAATCACCACCCGCTTAGGGAATGTTGGCAGATGAAACACTTCGTTCGACGTGATGCAATGCTCGACACCGGCAAATTCCGGCATCACCGGCCACGCCCCGACCGCAATCAAAAT
>JBEAOQ010000264.1:0-2511 GCA_041164845.1 Pseudomonadota bacterium
CTGAGTTGGGCACGGGTGCCGTTCATTTTCCAATTACCGACAATGTAAGGGCGTAACGCCATAAAATTCCTGTATATTGTTTTAGAGTATGTGATGAAATTAAGGTGATAAATGGCCTTAACCAAAGCTTCTTCGCACATGCAACTAGGCCAGAATAACCTAGATTGTCAAAACATGGTGTGCGCTATGTCACAGGTGGCTGTGAAAAAAATGACGATTTATGATTAAGAAAATGCGCTTTCGGGCCATTGCGGCCAAGCGATTTGCACCCTAAGACGTATCGGACATTTGATTTTGCGTCATTGCGAGCGTAGCGAAGCAATCCAGCGCGGTTTATGCGACTCTGGATTGCTTCGCTACGCTCGCAATGACGTAACTCATTCATTCCAAAGCTAATGCGAGTGCCACATGCTGCAAACATTCCGAAATTTCTTTCAATCCAAGGTGGGGATTTTTGCCACTTTGGGGCTGGTCGCGCTGATCGCTCTGGCCTTTGCCGGAGCTGACATCAGCGGCAGCAAGAGTTTCGGCGGGGTCGCGGGCGGTGATCGGGTGGCCAATGTCGGAAACGCCAAAATCAGCGCATCCGAATTTTCATCATCGATGATGCGCGGGTTGGAAGCGGCCAAAAAACAATCGCCCTTGGTGACGATGAAGGCTTTTATCGCGGGCGGCGGCATGGATCAGGTGCTGAATGAATTGGTGGACAGCAAAGCTGTCGCCGAATTTGGCCAAAAATATGGCATTGTCGCGGGCAAAAGACTGGTCGATAGCGAATTGGCCAAAGCCCCTGGATTGCAAGGATTGGACGGCAAATTCAGCCAGGCCACCTATCAACAATTATTGGCCCAAAAAAATCTGACCGATGCCGAAGTCCATGAACAATTGGCCGGTGGCATGATTGAAAAACAAATCCTCATCCCCGTCGCCACCGGCGGTTTTGTCCCGCTTGGCCTCAGCCAGCATTATGCGGCGATGATTGGCGAACATCGCAATGGTTTGATAGCCGTTTTGCCCGCGTCGAAATTTGCCCCAAAGACCCCGCCCAGCGCCGATGAATTATCTGCTTATTACGCCAAAAATCGGGCGAATTATACCCGTCCCGAACGCCGAACCATCCGTTATGCCAGCTTTACCGATACCGCGCTGAAACAGGTGGCCGCCCCGTCTGATGCAGAAATTTCCGCAAAATATACCGCCGACAAAGATAAATATGCCGCAAGTGAAAACCGCAAAATAACCCAGTTGATTGCCCCGACCGAAGCAGCGGCCAAGGCTATTCTCGCCGAGGTGTCGTCGGGCAAATCATTGGAATCAGCAGCTGGAGCCAAGGGTCTGGCCGCCGCATCGCTGGGTTCGATCAGCAAGGAAGCCCTGCAAAACCAAAGCTCTGTCGCCGTTGCCGATGCCGCATTTGCCGGAGCCAAGGGCAAAGTAATTGGGCCGGTGAAAAGCGTGCTGGGCTGGCATTTGCTGCGGATTGATGCGCTGGACAGCCACGCGGCGCGCAGTTTGGATCAAATGCGTGGTGACATCACCAAAGAGCTTGTCTTGGTCAAACGCCGCGCTGCACTGGCCGATATGACCGCCGCAATCGAAGACGCCTTTGACAAGGGTGACAGCCTGTCTGACCGCGCCAAGGATTTGGGGATCACCATTCAGCAAACCAAGCCCTTGATCGCCGATGGCCATATTTATGGCACCGTCGAGGTGGCCCCCGCCGAGCTGAACAAGATACTCAAAACCGCCTTTACGATGGAGCAGGAAAATCAGCCGCAATTGGCCGAGATCGAAGCGGGAAAAAGCTATATCATCTTTGATGTCGGGCAAATTTCCGCATCCGCCCCCGCCCCGATGACCGAGATTACCAATGATCTCAAAAACGGCTATATGTTGGAAAAAGGTGAAATTGCCGCCAAAGCTGCGGCGATTAAAATGATGCAAGAGGTGCGCAAGGGCAAGGATTTGAACGCCGCCATCGCGGGGCTGGGCATGGGTCTGTCCCCCGCCAATCCGGTGGCGATGAGCCGCGAACAATTGCGCACATTGGCTGACAAAGCCCCGCCGCCGATCCAGCTGATGTTCCGCATGGCCAAGGGCACAGTCAAATTGCAACCCGCGCCCAAAAATGCCGGTTGGTTTGTCGTGCAATTGAGCGATGTTCAGGCGCAACCGGTGCAAGCGGGCGATCCTTTGCTGGGGGAAATTGGCCGCGAATTGGGCAAATTGACCGGCAATGAATATGCCCAGCAAATGCGCACCGCCATCCGCAAAGATGTGGGGGTCAAACGCAATGAGGTGGCGATAAAGGCGGTTGCGACGCAAGTCAGCGGCGGCAATTAATGTTGGTTTATTCCTTGTCACTGGCTGAGGTCAGTGGGGGTAGCCGTGCGAAATCGCGCAATTTTCTTACGACTCTGACCGCAGACCACCCCCTCCCAACCTCCCCCTCAAGGGGGAGGAGCTTTTGGTGCCTCCCCACAAGGAGTAGCCTTAAATGCCTCCCCATAG
>JBEAOQ010000265.1:0-4382 GCA_041164845.1 Pseudomonadota bacterium
ATCTCGCAACATGTTCATAATGCGGGCGGTTTTGTTTATTGTGACGGGGCAAATTTCAACGCGATTGTCGGCAAAGTGCGTCCGGGCGATCTGGGCATTGATGCCATGCATATCAATTTGCACAAGACTTTTTCGACCCCGCATGGCGGCGGCGGGCCGGGCAGTGGGCCGGTTGTCTTGTCCGAGGCGCTTAGCCCCTATGGACCGCTGCCATTCACCGCCCGCATGGCTGATGGTCAGATTACACTAATCGAAGAAGAGGATGCGGCGACTTTGCATCCGGGCGGTTTTGGTCGGATGGTCGCCTTTCACGGCCAGATGGGGATGTTCACCCGGGCGCTGACCTATATCCTCAGCCACGGCGCCGACGGCCTGCGCCAAGTGGCAGAAGATGCTGTGTTAAATGCCAATTATGTGTTGCGCAGCTTGGACGATGTGCTGGATGCACCCTTTGGCACTAGCGGCCCCTGTATGCATGAGGCTTTGTTCAGCGACACCAATTTTGCCGAAGGTTTCAGCACGCTGGATCTGGCCAAGGGGCTGATTGATGAGGGGTTTCACCCGATGACCGTCTATTTCCCGCTGGTGGTGCATGGCGCGATGCTGGTTGAACCGACCGAGACGGAAAGCAAAATCGGATTGGATCGCTTTATCACCGCCATGCGCAGCCTTGCTTTGCGGGCCAAACAAGGCGATGAGACGCTGAAATCCGCGCCCCATTTCGCCCCAAGACGGCGGCTTGACGAAACATTGGCAGCGCGTAAACCAAGGCTGGTTTGGAGTTAATAGGCTGATATAATAAGGGAATATAATGCAACAATCCGGCACATCTTGGTCATCAATTCTGCCCGTCGTCATTTTTGCTTTGGTCATGGTAATGCGTTTTCGCAAAGTGGGCCGACCGCGCCCTTTTCGAGCATGGGCCATGTGGACTGTGCCGGTGATTTACAGCTTGGTGGTGGTTATGCTGTTTGTCTTTAATCCCCCGTCGCTGATCGGTTGGGGTTTGTTTTTTGGCGGATTGGCTTTGGGTGCGGCACTGGGCTGGCAACGCGGCAAAATGATGCATTTGGCTCGCGATCCAGCAACGGGGAAGTTGCAAGTGAGTCAATCACGGGCAGCGATGTTTTTGATTCTGGGTATCTTTGCCATTCGCTATCTCGCGCGGCAAACTATGGGCGGCGATTTTGGCAATCCCCATTCCGCCAAATTGCACCTGATTACCGATGCGATGATGGGTTTTGCCTTGGGGCTGATAAGTTTGCAACGGATTGAATTGGCTTTGCGGGCGAAAAATCTGCCCGCAATTCCAGTTACGCCGCCACTTCCGTAGTGGATTTCGCTTGTGAAAACAGCTTTCTCTCACGCCAAGTAATCACCAATCCTGCGGCTATAATCAGCGGCGCGCCAATCCATGTGGATGATGGGGGCATTTCCCCCCACAGGGTTCGCCCGTAAATCGTCGCCCAAATCAACGCCGAATAATCCATGATTATCACACTGGCCACGCTGCCATAGCGCAAGGCGCTGGTCATTAATATCTGTCCAACCGTGCCGGTAATACCAATCCCCAATAATATTAGCCACGTCGTTGCATCGTGAGGGGTCATATAAAAAGGCATAAATGCTGCCATTAACATGCCACCAAACACGGCAAAATAGAAAACCACACTGATCGGCGATTCTGTTCGCGCCAGATCACGTATCTGGAAACTGATACCCGCATTGAACAAGGCGGCGGTAAGGCCAGCGGCAGTGCCCAAAATAGGAAATGTCGCACTGCCGGGCTGTGTTATCAATAAAACGCCGACAAACCCCAGCGAAACCGCCGTCCATCGCCACGGCCCGACATGTTCGCGCAGCACCATCGCCGTAATAATCACCGCGAACAAAGGGGCGGTAAAGCCCAATGTGGTGGATTGTGACAGGTGCAAAAGCGAGACAGCGGCGAAATTGAAAAACATTCCTGCGCTGCCAACCATAGCTCGCAAAAAATGGCTGCCGATCCTCTGCGTTCGCAATTGGCTTAGCCCCGCCGTTGCCAGCATCCAGCCCGCTAAAATCGGCAAAGTGATGATTTGCCGCCAGAACATAATTTCCGGCATAGCCACGCCGTGCTGACTCGCCAGTTTGCCCAGCATAAACATGGTGGCAATGGCCAAGGCTGCAAACAGCCGCAGAATCAATGCCAAGGGCGGATTATGGTGGGGATGTGACACGTGTTAGGATTTTAGTCCGCCAAACCCTTAACGCAAGTCAGTTTCGGAAAAAATTACAAACAGGCTTCCAAAAATGCTTGATCAAAACCAAATTGCCGTGCTTTTTCCAATGTATAGGGGCGCAATCCCGATGAGCGATATTCGCCGATAATCTTGCCATCGGGGGTTTCGTCCAAATATTCGAATTTGAACAATTCCTGGGTAACAATCACATCGCCTTCCATACCGATCACTTCGGTTATGTTGGTGGTGCGGCGCGAGCCATCGCGCAGGCGCTTGACTTGCACAATAAGATCAACCGATTCAGCAATTTGGCGGCTAATAGCTTCTTTGGGGATTTTAATATCACCCATCAAAATCATGTTTTCCATCCGGCCCAAACATTCACGCGGGCTATTGGCGTGCAGCGTACACATCGAGCCATCATGGCCGGTATTCATCGCCGCCAGCAGATCGAAACATTCCGCGCCGCGAATTTCGCCCAGAATAATCCGATCTGGCCGCATCCGCAGGGCGTTCTTGACCAGATCGCCAATTGTAATCGCGCCTTGGCCTTCCAAATTTGGCGGCCGGGTTTCCAATGGCAACCAATGCGGTTGTTGCAGACGCAGTTCGGCGGCGTCTTCGATGGTCAAAACCCGTTCACCCGGCTCGATCATTTTTGACAGGGCGTTGAGCATGGTGGTTTTACCCGAACCGGTGCCGCCCGATATGACGATATTCATCCGGCAAGCCCCAGCTATTTTCAGCGCCGTGGCCATTTTCTCACTCATCGAGCCAAAATCTTTGAGCATATCAATGGTGATGGGTTTTTCGGAAAATTTCCGAATGGAAATAGCTGTGCCACGCAAAGACAAGGGCGGGACAATTACGTTCACCCGGCTGCCGTCTTTCAGACGGGCATCGGCCAGCGGCGTGGTTTGGTCAACGCGGCGGCCAACCTGATTGCATATGCGCTGGGCAATCTGAAACAGATGCGATTCGTCACGAAAACGAATGGTCGAGAGCACCAATTTGCCCTTTTTTTCAATATAAGTCTGGTCTGGCCCATTGACCATAATATCCGAAATATCGCTGTCGTTGAGCAGTTCTTCCAGCGGGCCAAAGCCCAAAAGTTCATCAATCAGCACCTTTTCCAGCGCGAATTGTTCGCGGCGGTTGAGGGTGATTTTCAGCTCAGCCAGAACTTCAAAAATGATCGGGCGAAACTCTTCGGCCAATTCGTCTTTGGTCAGGGTGGCGGCGGCTTCAGGATCTACGCGCTCCAACAAACGCGGCAAAACCTGTTCTTTGATTTTGTGAACCGATGCCTCAAACCCCTCGGCCTGTTTGGGTGCTTCGGTTACAGCATTGGCGCGGTCGCTTAGCCGCGACATCGCATCCGACATAGATTGCGCTTCGCTGGTCATCGGCGCGGAGGGTGCAGAATCAATATCATCGGGAATAGGCGGGAATTGCTCGCCGCCCAACGCCGATTCGCCTGACACGCCCTTCATCGGGCGCGCAATACCAAATTGCGGCCGTGCACCTGGGCCCATTGCCCCCACACCATTGCGACGCCCAAATGCACTCATAATCTCGTCGGTCCTTAACCGCTGTAGACCATTCCCCGATCAGATTGAATCATTTTTCGATGCAGTCTGATCGGGAAAGAATGGTCTATTCATATGTTTAGCCCCCTACTTATCCGATCAGAAAGAGCAAATCTGAACGGGTAAGGGGCTAGCCAATAGGGCATAACCCCATGTGGTTTAGATGAGCTTAATAAGCGCGAAGATTTGACGTTTTGCTAATTTATGCGGGTGCAGGGGGGGCTTACCCCGTCAGCATCGGGCAATCGGGCAAATAATTGCAAGCGGCGGGTTTGAAAATTGATTGTCTCAATATTGCGATAATACGCTGATAATTCAGCTTTTACTAAAGCGTTGGTCGGGATATTTTGCACCGTTACCGGATCAAGCGAGGAGACAATCGCACCGGGCCGTTGCTGCAAAATGCGGGACACTTCATCCGCAGAATCAACAGGCAAGGCGCGTATTTCCAGCGCATTATTCAAATGGTCGGGATAAATAATCGACGTGGGCAGGCTGCTGTTGGTCATTGAATAGAGCGCCAATGGCCCGTCAAAAACATAAAGACAATGTGAGCCATGGCCGATAAATG